>JABFVX010000516.1 GCA_013362555.1 Mycobacteriaceae bacterium | reverse complement strand
CCCGGCGTCATACCTGGGTCGCAGGCGCAATCGCTACTGCGGCACGACGATTCGCCGCGGCGGGGTTTCTAGGCTCGAAACATCCGACCCGAATGGAGGCAGGCCGATGTCAGCGAGCCAGTCCTACCACACCATCGTCGTCGGCGCCTCCGGCTCGGCGGCGTCGGCCCACGCCGTGCAGAAGGCCGCGAACCTGGCCGCGGCGACCACCGCGCGCCTGGTCCTGGTGTGCGCCTACGACACCCGCAGGCCCGACCGCGACATCGAGGCCTACGCCGACGCGCTCGGCGCGGACGGCTACCTGGTGCGCGGCACCACCCCGATCGACAATCTGCTGCGCGACGCGGCCGAGTCGGCCGCGCGGCACGGCGCGGTCGACGTCGAGCGCCGCGCGGTGCGCGGACATCCCGCGGTCGTGTTGCCGAAGGTCGCCGCCGACACCGGCGCCCACCTCATCGTGGTCGGCCACGCCGCTGCGGACGGCCTGCGGGGGCGCTGGTGGAGCCTCGGCGCCGAGCTCGAGCGCGCTACCGGACTCGACATACTCGTGGTGTCGCCCGACGAGACCCGGCCCGGCCCGGCCCGATTCGGCTGCACCCGGGCGAGCAAGCTGCGCGCCGCCGCATCGACTTTGCGCCTGCGCGCCCGCGACACCCTCGCCCACGCATAGCGCTTCCGCGCCCCTTCCGGACGACTCCCACTGTGTCGGTAGCCCTTGATAGTTTCAGCGTGTTCGAATGTCGCGAGGGCGGAGTTGTTGTGATGACCACCGGGGGTACCACGTATCTGGAGCTGTCCGAGAACAGCGGATCGGCCCACAAGTTCTACGAAGTGATCGTGGCGGGCACGCAGGTGACCATTCGCTACGGCCGGATCGGAGACCAGGGGCAGACCAAGATCTCCTCGTTCGCCGATACGGCGAAAGCGGCGGCCGCGGCAGCGAAGAAAGTGGCCGAGAAAATGCGTAAAGGGTATGAGCCTGCCGTCCGCGGCGCCCGTGCGCCGCGATCGGCGGCGCGCCGCACGATCGCCAGCCGCGGTTCCACCGCGAAATCCGCGCCGCTGCTGTGGACGTTCGATTCCGGCGCGCCCGCCTTCGGGATCTTCGTCGACGGGCGGCGGTGCTGGGTGGGCAATGAGAACGGCGACGTCTTCACCGTGACTCCCGACGGCGTGGTCACCGGCCGGTTCCATGTGCCGGATTCCGTCAAATGCATTGTTGCGGACGACTTCTGGATATACGCGGGCTGCGACGACGGCCGGGTGTACGACCTGTCCGGCAAAGTGCCGCGGGTGGCGTACGAACTCACCTCCGACGACATCTACTGGCTCGACATCCACGACGGGATCCTCGGCGTCTCGGACCAGGAGGGCCGGATCACCGTCATCGACCACGAGGAGCAGACGCTCTGGGCGCGCGACAGCACCGGCGACTCGGGGTGGATGGTCCGCATCGACCCGGACGGCGTGTACCACGGGCATTCCGAGGGCGTCACGAAATATGGCCTGACCGCGGGAAATCCGCTGTGGCACGTCTTCACCGGCGGGCCGGTGCTGTTCGGATGGCAGGAAGCCGGCGCGGTGTACGCGGGCACCAGCACCCACGAGGTGCGGATGGTGGCGAAAGACGGTCGCTCCGAGCGCACGTTCCACTGCGATGCCGCGGTGTTCTCCTGCGCCGCTTCGCCGGACGGCGCCTTCGTGTTCGCGGGCGACAACCATTCGTCCGTCTACTGTTTCGACGCGTCGGGAGAACGGCTGTGGAAGCTGGCCACCGGCTGCGGCTCCGCGTACTCCATGCAGTATCACGACGAGAAGCTCTATCTCGCCACCACCAGCGGCGCACTGGCGTGTCTCGCTGTGGGCGACGCGGCCGTTCGGGCCGCCGAGGCGGGCGTGGTTCCGAAGCCGGTGTCGGTCAAGGCTCCGGAGATGTCGGCCGTGACGCCCAGCGCCACAGTGGAGGTCGTCACCGATCCGGCAGCGGACGTCGTGATCGAGTGCGTCGACGCCGGCGGCGAACTTCGCATGCACGTGGTGTCGCCCGGCTATCAGCGGACATGGAACGTGCAGTTCCCCAGGGACATTCGGGAAGCAGGCGCTCGCTATGTGGTCGACGTCGTGACGGAGTCGGCCCGGGGCGGTTTCTACCGGGTGCGCGGCGACATCCGCAGGCTCCGCTGACCGATTCCCACACGCCGGAGGCTCGAGCGCAGGCGTTCAGTCCGGGCGCAGGCGACGCATGAGGTCGGCGAGGTGTTCGTAGTCCTCGCTGCGGGCACTGGAGGAGCGGAAGACCAAACCAAGGGTTCGGCCGGGGGCGGGGTCGGCGAACGTCGCGGTACTGACGCCGCGGGCGGTTTCGACGGGCACAGCCATCCGCGGGATCAGCGACACGCCGAGCCCGCCTGCGACGCACTGCACGACGGTCGCAAGCGACGCGGCCCTGGTGTCTCCGACAGCGGCCGGGTGGGCCCGGTGCGAGCGGCACAGGTCCAGCGTCTGGTCGCGCAGGCAGTGTCCCTCGTCGAGCAGCAGCAGCGGCAGGCCGCCGAGCTCACGCGGAACGACGTCCGCGCGGCCGGCCAACGGGTGGCCGGTCGGCACCACCACCTCGAAAGGCTCTGCGTAGAGCGGAATCTCGAGCATGGCGTGCGCCTCGGACGGCACGGCGAGCACCGCAACGTCCACGACGCCCGCACGCAGCCCGTCGATCAGCCGCGCGGTCCGGTCCTCCACCACCTGCAACGCGAGTCCCGGCATCTGTTCGCGCAGCGCGGGCAGCAGAGCAGGCAGCACGTACGGCGCGACGGTGGGAATCAGGCCCATTCGCAGCGACCCGCTCAGCAGCTCGCCCGCTCCGCTCGCCGAGGACACGAACCTGTCCGCGGCTTCGATGGTCGCCATCGCTTGCGGCAGTAGCCTTTTGCCTGCGGGCGTCACCAGAACTCGCCGCGTGCTGCGCTCGATCAGCTGCAGACCGAGACCGGTTTCCAACGCCGCCAAAGCCTGAGATAATGTGGGCTGGCTCACATTCAGTCGCACGGCCGCTGTGCCGAAGTGTCGATACTCTGCCACCGCGACGAACGCACGCAGCTGTGACAGGGTCGGCTGATAAGTATGATCAGACACTCCTATCAGTATAGTGCCATTGATCACCTTTGCCTCTATGTTTTGGTTGAGGCAAGATCACAACACAGCATCATCGGAAGAACATCCGTTTCCGCTCCAGGTTGTCCCCCAGACGAACACGCCACGAACGAAACGAGGAGAGACCACACATGGCCTTGCTGACGATCGGCGACCAATTCCCGGCGTACAGCCTCACCGCGGTGATCGGCGGCGACCTGTCGCGAGTCGAGGCGAAGCAGCCCGACGACTACTTCACCACCGTCACCAGCAACGACTTCCCCGGCACCTGGCGGGTCGTGTTCTTCTGGCCGAAGGACTTCACCTTCGTCTGCCCGACCGAGATCGCGGCGTTCGGCAAGCTGAACGACGAGTTCGCCGACCGCGACGCACAGGTGCTCGGCGTGTCGGTGGACAACGAGTTCGTCCACTTCCAGTGGCGGGCTCAGCACGACGACCTCAAGACGCTGCCGTTCCCGATGCTCAGCGACCTCAAGCGCGAGCTGTCCACGGCGTCGGGCGTCCTCAACGCGGACGGCGTGGCCGACCGCGCCACCTTCATCGTCGACCCGAACAACGAGGTCCAGTTCGTGTCCGTGACCGCGGGCTCGGTGGGCCGCAACGTCGACGAAGTCCTGCGGGTGCTCGACGCATTGCAGTCCGACGAACTGTGCGCGTGCAACTGGCGCAAGGGCGACCCGACCATCAAAGCGGGCGACCTGATGGCGGCGGGTGTCTGAGCGGCAATGTCGGTCGAAAACCTGAAGAATTCGCTTCCCGAGTACGCCAAGGACCTCAAGCTCAACCTGAGTTCGCTCGCGCGCTCTACAGTTCTCACCGAACAGCAGTTGTGGGGCGCCCTGCTCGCGTCGGCCGCGGCGACCCGCTCGGCGACCACCCTGCGTGAGATCGCCGAGGAGGCCGCCGACAGGCTGTCCGCCGAGGCGTACGGCGCCGCCCTGGGCGCCGCGTCGATCATGGCGATGAACAACGTCTTCTACCGCGGCAAGTCGTTCCTCGACGGCCGCTACGACGACCTGCGGGCCGGGCTGCGGATGCAGATCATCGGCTCCCCGGGCGTTGCGAAGGCGGACTTCGAACTGTGGTCGTTCGCGGTGTCGTCGATCAACGGCTGCGGACACTGCGTGGAAGCACATGAGAACACCCTGCGGGAAGCGGGGCTGGGCCGCGAGGAGATCTTCGAAGCTCTGCGCGCAGCCGCCATCGTCGCAGGCGTCGGCCAAGCCGTCGAGGCAAGCCTCGCCCTCGCAGGCGAAGCGAGCCTGACTCTCGCGTAACCCTTTCCGGAACGACCCGTGCAGCGCGCCTGCGCAACTCACGGGTCGTTCCGGGTGTGGCATAGGATCGCCGCATGGGCGTCGGAGCGGTCATTCGTGTGCACGCGGCGGCTCTGGCGGTCGCGGCAGGCGCGGTGGCCGTTCCCGGCGCTGCCGCCGCGAGTCCGGAACCCGCGCCTGCCGGGTTGGTGAACGCTGCGGTGCAGCGGCTGCTGACCGCCGACGCCGTCGCGGCGGCGAAATGGGGCACCGACAGTCCCGTCGCCGACTCGGCGCGGGCCGCACACGTGCTGGACGCGGTTGCCGCACAGGCCGGCGCCCGCGGCGTCGATCCGGAATTCGCGCGCCGGGTGTTCCGCGACCAGATCGACGCCACCGAGGCGGTCGAGTACGCCCGCTTCGCCCAGTGGTCACTGCACCCCGACCAGCGGCCTGTGGTTCGGCCCGACCTGTCCGCCGTGCGCACTCGGATCGACCAGCTCACGACCAGGATGATCGACGAACTGGCCGCGGATCCGGGCACGCTGCGCTCGCCCGGGTGCCCGGTGCTGCTGCTCGGCGCTCGCGTGGCCGCTGTTGCTCGATATCGGCTGGCGCCGCCCTACCTGGAGGCCCTCGTGCGGGCTACCCAGGGATATTGCCTTGCGCGTCCGACCTGACGCTTCGGTAGGCTGTGGGGCCGCATGTCCACTCACGCCACATCCCCGAGCAGCGCCCGCGACCTGGCCGCGCGCCTGGGCGAGCTGACCCTGTACGACGAACACCGTCTGCGCGGTCGGCTGCGCGCGGCGCGCGACCCGAAGGCGCTGGCCCGGGTCGAGGCCGATATCGCGGCTGCCGAGATCCGGGTCCGGGCGCGCCGCGAGTCGGTGCCTGCCATCCGCTACCCGGAGGCGCTGCCGGTCAGCGCGCGCCGCGACGACATCGCCGCCGCGATCGCCGCGCACCAGGTGGTCGTGGTCGCGGGCGAGACCGGATCGGGCAAGACCACCCAGATCCCGAAGATCTGCCTGGAGCTGGGGCGCGGCGTCCGCGGCCTGATCGGGCACACCCAGCCGCGCAGGCTCGCGGCCCGCACCGTGGCCGAGCGCATCGCCGAGGAGCTCGGCGGCGCCGACGACGCCGCGGTGGGCGGGATCGTCGGCTACAGCGTCCGTTTCACCGACCAGGTCTCGCCGCGCACGCTGGTGAAGCTCATGACCGACGGCATCCTGCTCGCCGAGATACAGCGCGACCGGCTGCTGCGCCGCTACGACACGATCATCATCGACGAAGCGCATGAGCGCAGCCTCAACATCGACTTCCTGCTCGGCTACCTCAAGCAGCTGCTGCCCAAGCGGCCCGACCTGAAACTGATCATCACCTCGGCGACCATCGACCCGGGATTGTTCGCGAGGCACTTCGGCTCCCGCGCGAAGCGAAGCAATGGCGCCGCGGGCCCCGGTTCGGAGGGGCCCGACGCCGTCGACACGCCCGCGCCCATCGTCGAGGTGTCCGGGCGGTCCTACCCGGTCGAGATCCGCTACCGCCCGCTCACCGTCGAGGTCGGCGCCGGCGACACAGCCGCTCTGGTCGACCGCGACCCGCTCGACGCCGTCGGCGAAGCGGTGCGGGAGCTGCTGGCCGCGGGCGAGGGCGACGTGCTGGTGTTCCTGTCCGGCGAGCGCGAAATCCGCGACGCCGCCGACGCGCTGCGCGACCTCCGGCTGCGCAACACCGAGATCCTGCCGCTGTACGCCCGGCTGTCGGCCGCCGAACAGCACCGGGTGTTCCAGCCGCACCCCGGCCGCCGAGTGGTGTTGGCCACCAACGTCGCCGAGACGTCGCTCACGGTCCCCGGCATCCGCTACGTGGTGGACACGGGCACCGCCCGGGTCTCCCGATACTCGCTGCGCACCAAGGTGCAGCGACTCCCCATCGAGCCGATCTCGCAGGCCTCGGCGCGCCAGCGTGCGGGCCGCTGCGGCCGCGTCGCCGACGGCATCTGCGTCCGCCTGTACAGCGAGGCCGATTTCGAGGCCAGGCCGGCGTTCACCGAACCGGAGGTCCTGCGCACGAACCTGGCCTCGGTGGTGCTGCAGATGGCAGCGCTCGGCCTGGGCGACATCGAGAACTTCCCGTTCGTCGAGCCGCCCGACCGGCGCAGCATCCGCGACGGCATCGCGCTGCTGGAGGAGCTCGGTGCGGTCGCGCCGTCGACCGCCTCCCGAGCGTCAGGGCCGGAGCTGCGGTTGACCGACGCCGGCCGCGACATGGCGCAGCTGCCGGTGGACCCGCGGATGGCTCGAATGCTCATCGAGGCGCACCGCGGCGACTGCCTGCGCGAAGTCCTCATCGTCGTCGCCGCCTTGTCGATCCAGGACGTGCGCGAACGGCCCGCGGAACACCAGCAGGCCGCCGACGCCCGACATGCCCGCTTCCTGGTGGACGGCTCGGACTTCCTGGCGTACCTGAAGCTGTGGGACTACCTGCGTGAACAGCGCAAAGCACTGTCCGGCAACCAGTTCCGCCGCATGTGCCGCGACGAGTTCCTGCACTGGATGCGAATACGCGAATGGCAGGATCTGCACGCCCAATTGCGCACGCTCACCAAGGGGCTCGGGTGGACCTCGCATTCGGTCACGGACTGGGAAGCCCGACAGACCTCGATCCACCAGGCGCTGCTCGCGGGCATGCTGTCGCACATCGGGGTGCGCGAAGCCGAGACGCGGGAGTTCCTCGGCGCCCGCGGCGCGAAGTTCGCCGTCTTCCCCGGTTCCGGGCTGGCAAAGAAGCCGCCGCGCTGGGTCATGGCCGCCGAGCTGGTGGAGACCTCGCGGCTGTGGGCCCGAATGGCCGGGCGCATCGAACCGGAGTGGGCCGAGCGACTCGCCGGGGACCTGGTCAAACGCAGCTATTCCGAACCGCACTGGTCGGCCAAGCGCGGCACGGCCGTGGCATACGAGCGGGCGACGCTCTACGGCGTGCCGCTGGCGGCGCACAGGCCGGTCGACTTCGGCCGGATCGACCCGCCCGCGGCGCGCGAGCTGTTCCTGCGCCATGCCCTGGTGCAGGGCGAGTGGCACACGCGGCACGAGTTCTTCCGCCGCAACCGGGACCTGCTCGACGACGTCGCCGATCTGGAGAATCGAGTTCGGCGCCGCGACCTCGTCGTCGAGGACGAGGACCTGTTCGACTTCTACGACAAGCGGATTCCCGCCGGCGTCGTCTCGGTGCGGCATTTCGACAGCTGGTGGCGCACAGCGCGCAAGACCGACCCCGAGTTGCTCGACTTCACCCCGGACACCGTCGTCAACGACGACGCCGCGGCCCCTGCCCAAGGCGAGTTCCCCGACGAATGGCGCCAAGGCGAGCTGGTGTTCCCGCTGACATACCATTTCGAGCCCGGCCACGCCGACGACGGTGTGACGGTGCGCATTCCGGTCGCACAGCTGGCGCGCGCAAAAGCGGTCGGCTTCGACTGGCTGGTGCCGGGAATGCGCGCGGAACTCGGCGCCGCGCTCATCAAGACGCTGCCGAAAGCCCTGCGCCGCGCGGTCGTGCCCGCCCCGGACTTCGCCGCGGCCGCACTGGCCCGCCTCACGCCGCGCTCCGAGCCGCTGCTCGTCGGACTGGCCAGGGAGTTGACCAAGCTGGCGGCGACTCCCCTGTCGCCCAAGGACTTCGACATCGCCGCCCTGCCGGGACACCTGCGGGTGACCTTCGCCGCCGTCGACTCCGACGGGAAGGTGGCGGGCCGCGACAAGAGCCTCGCCCAGCTGAAAACACAACTGGCCGCGGTGGTGTCGAGCGAGGTGGCCCGGGTCACCGCGGGCGCGGAACGCCCGCCCGCCGCGTCGTGGTCCGCCGCGAGCCTCGGAGTGCTCGAGCCGACGGTCGCCCAGACTCTCGCGGGACAGACCGTCACCGGCTATCCGGCGCTGTCGGCCGAACCGGGCGGTGTGGCGGTGCGCGTGTTCAGCACTCCCGCGGAGCAGGCCGCCGCGATGCGCACCGGCACCAGAAGGTTGTTGGAGCAGGCCCTGCCGGTGCAGGCGAAGAGCATGCTCGCCGGGCTGTCGACCGCGGATCGGCTGGCGTTGAGCCAGAACCCCTATCGCAGCCTCGACGCCCTCGTGGCGGATTGCCGGGCCGCGGCGCTCGACGAGCTCGTCGAGGCCGCAGGCGGTCCGGTGCGCTCGCCGGAGGCGTTCGATGCCCTCGCCGCCGGCGTCCGGCCCCAGCTCGCGGGCAGGGTGGCGGAGTTGGTGCGCCTGGTCGTGCCGGTGCTCGCCGCGGCCCACGAGGTACGCGGAGTCCTCGAGGAGGTACGCGACCGGAGTGTCGCCGACGACGTGCGGCATCAACTCGACAGCCTCGTCTTCGACGGCTTCGTCTGCGAGCTCGGCGCCGCACGCCTGCGCGCGCTGCCGCGCTACCTGAACGCCGCAGCCCTGCGCCTGCGCGCGCTCCCGGCGAGCGCGGCCCGCGACAGCCAAGCCATGCACACGCTGGACGACGTCTACGACGCCTACGCCGGGCTGCTCGAGTCGCTGTCCCCGGCCCGCCGCGAAGCTCCCGACGTGACCGAGATCTTCTGGATGATAGAGGAATTGCGCGTCAGCTTGTTCGCCCAACAAGTCGGCACCGCCCGACCCGTCTCCGCCAAACGCGTCCTCAAAGCGATCAACGACGCACACCGGTGACCACCTCCTGAATGGCCCGTGACGTGCGCTGGGCGCACGTCACGGGCCATTCAGGAGGTGGTTATTCGGTTGTGGCGGTGGCGGCCTCGCGCATCTCGCGGATCTCCCGCTCGAAGTCTTCGGCGGAGGTGAAGCCGCGGTACACCGACGCGAAGCGCAGATAAGCCACCTCGTCGAGGTCGCGCAGCGGTCCGAGGATGGCCAATCCGACTTGCTGACTGGGGATCTCAGCCGAGCCCGAGGCGCGCACCGCTTCTTCCACCTGCTGCGCCAACAGGTTCAGCGCGTCGTCGTCGACCTCCCGGCCTTGACAGGCGCGACGCACACCGCGAATCACCTTCTCCCGGCTGAACGGTTCGGTCACGCCGCTGCGCTTGACGACGGTGAGCATGGCGGTTTCCACCGTGGTGAAACGGCGGCCGCAGCTCGGACAGGCACGGCGGCGGCGGATCGCGGCGCCCTCGTCTGCCTCACGGGAGTCGACGACCCGCGAGTCGGGATGGCGGCAGAAGGGGCAATGCACAACATCGGAGGATACCCCTTCTCCCAGCACCCCGGTCAGCGCGCAGTCACCACGCCGCTCACCACCTGGGCAGGCGGGGGCGGCGTCGCCGGACTGCCGGCGACGCCGCCCCCGCGCCAATGCGCCACCCCGACCAACCCGGCGA
>JABFVX010000211.1 GCA_013362555.1 Mycobacteriaceae bacterium | reverse complement strand
ATGGGCGGCCATTTCGGGTGCGTTTGGCACGAAACGGTGCGTCTGCTGTCAGCGGATCTGCTGACAGCAGCGAGGGGCGGGGTGGGAAGCTCGAGTGGGGCACCGTGGGGGCATGACATCTGACGACAAGACTCCGCTATTCGGCTGGCGCGCACGGGAACAACTGCTCAGCAGGCGAATTCTGGTCCTGGACGGGGCGCTCGACGACGACAACGGGACGCTGCTGGCGACCCAGATGCTCACTCTCGCCGCCGAGGATCCCGATTCCGGGATTTCGCTGTGGATCCACTCCCCCGGCGGCTCGGTGCCGTCGATGCTCGCCATCCGCGACGTCATGCGGCTCGTGCCCTGCGACGTGGCCACGCTGGCGCTCGGATTAGCCTGCAGCGCAGGGCAATTCCTGCTGTCGTCGGGCGCCCCGGGGAAGCGGTTCGCGCTGCCGCACGCCCGGATCCTGATGCACCAGGGCTCCGCAGGCATCGGGGGCAGCGCCGTGGAAGTGGAAGTGCAGGCCGACGATCTTCGGCACACCGTCGAAACGGTGCTCGGCCTCATCGCCGCTGACACCGGGCAGCCCTACGAGCGGATCTACGACGACTCGCTCCATGACCGCTGGTTCACCGCCGCCCAAGCCAAGGATTACGGCTTCATCGACGGGATCGTCGACTCGTTCGGACAGGTCATCCCCCAGCGGCAGCGGATCGGAATCTCGGCATGAGCACCTACACCATTCCCAATGTCGTCGCCGCCCACCCGCGCGGCGGCGAACGCATCACCGACATCTACTCGCACCTGCTCACCGAGCGCATCGTCTACCTCGGCACTCCGATCGACGCGGGCGTCGCCAACGCCCTCATCGCGCAACTGCTGCACCTGGACTCGGAAAGTCCGGATCGCGAGATCAACCTCTACGTCAACTGCGAGGGCGGCGACCTGCCGTCGATGCTCGCGGTGTACGACACCATGCAGCACATCGCCGCTCCGGTGCACACGACCTGCGTCGGCCAGGCCATCGCCGTGGGCGCGGTGCTGCTCGCGGGCGGCGCGCCCGGCAAGCGGGCGATGCTGCCCCACGCCCGCGCCGTCCTGCACCAGCCCGCCGCCCGCGGCCACGGCGCGATACCCGACCTGATCCTGCAAGCCGACGAGCTCGTGCGGATGCGGGCCGACATCGAAGCCATCCTGTCCCGCCACACCGGCCAGTCCGTGGAAACACTGCGTGCCGACACCGACCGCGACCGCGTCCTCACGGCCCGCGCCGCCGTCGACTACGGCCTGATCGACACCGTCCTCGAAGCCCGGACCTGACGCCTGAATCCAGAATGGCCCGTGACGTGCGCCGAGCGCACGTCACGGGCCATTCTGGAAGGTCGGTATCAGGCAGCGGACAGCATGGGGACGCCCGCGCGGGGGGCGGGACCGCGCGGGCGGCGGAGCTCGCGGGACACCTGCTCGGTCAAACCGCCGAGCGTCGTGCCGAGGGCGCCTGCCAGCGCGGCGATCATCTCGCTCGACGGCTCCTTGCGGCCGCGCTCCACCTCCGACAGGTATTGCGGCGACACCCCGGCCCGACCGGCCGTTTCGGCCAGCGTCTCACCGCTGTCGCGGCGCAGCTCGCGCAGCCGCTCTCCGAGCGCTTCGCGCCACAGCGGTTCTTCGGCCGCGCCGCCTCGAATCGAGTAGAGGCGCGGTCGCGTGTCCTCGGCCATGTCCCGAGCCTACGACGCCCGCGCCTGCCGACAGGCCTATTACGCCCTGAGCGGACAGGCGCCGCCCACGCGTCAGAGGGGATTGGCCGCGGCCCGGCGCACGACTTCCCTCGCCAGGTGGCCGTGCAGGGCTTGCACCGGGGTGCCCGGCAGCGTGTCGTCCTCGGTGAACATCCACTCGAGGATTTCCTCGTCGGTGTACTTCGCGTCGCGCATCACCGTGATCAGCCCGGGCAGCGGCTTCACGACGGCGCGGTCGGCGAAGAACACGTCGGGCACAGCGGCCACGCCGTCGCGGCGCACCGCCAGCAGCTGGTTGTCGCGCAGCATCTGATGCACTCGGGTGACCGACACTCCGAGCAGCTCCGCCACGTCGGGCAGCGGCATCAGCTCAACCGACGGGGATAGGACGTCCGCACTTATCGGAAAGGCACTCACGAGCACCACGGTAACGGAATGATCCGCGCGCCGCCGACACGGAACGAAACCGCCCGACACCGCGTCGATAGGATCGGGGGGACCAGCACTGCGACCCGGCGGCCGAGGAGGAAGCCTGTCGTAACCCCGGAGGCCTCGCGAGCAGTGCAATCGACACGGAGGTAGCCGGTCGTCATGAGCGATCACCCCCATACGGCCGAGCGCCGCGCCGACCTGGTCGGCATGGTGCTCGAACGCCGTTACCGCATCGACGCCGTGATAGCGCGCGGCGGCATGTCGACGGTCTACAGCGGCCACGACCAGCGCCTCGACCGCCCCGTGGCGGTCAAGGTGATGGACCCGGCCTTCGCCGCCGACCCGCAGTTCGTGAGCCGATTCGAGTTCGAGGCCCGGTCGGTGGCCAAACTGCGCGATCCCGGGCTGGTGGCGGTCTACGACCAGGGCCACGACGGCGACTTGGCGTTCCTCGTGATGGAGCTGGTCGAAGGCGGCACCCTGCGGGAGCTATTGCGTGAACGCGGCCCGATGCCTCCGCACGCGGTGCGCGCCATCGCCGAACCGGTGCTCGACGCGCTGGCCGCGGCGCACCGGGCCGGGCTGGTGCACCGCGACGTGAAGCCGGAGAACATCCTCATCTCCGACGCGGGCGAGGTGAAGATCGCCGACTTCGGCCTCGTCCGCGCCGTGGCCGAGGCTCGCACCACCACCGGCAACGTGGTTCTCGGCACCGCCGCGTACCTCTCGCCGGAGCAGGTGACCACGGGCTCCGCCGACGCCCGCAGCGACGTCTACGCCTTCGGCGTGCTGATCTTCGAAATGCTCACCGGGGCTCCGCCGTTCGTCGCCGACACCTCGATTTCGGTGGCGTACCAGCGCATCGACAACGACGTGCCCGCCCCGAGCGAGTTCATCGGCGGCGTGCCGCCGGAGTTCGACGAACTCGTAGCCCGGGCCTGTGCGCGCCACCCGCAGCAGCGCTTCCCCGACGCCGGCGCGATGGCCGACAGAATCCGGGCCATCGCGACCGACTTGGAGCTGCCCGACTACCGGGTGCCCGCCCCGCGCCGCTCCGCGACCCGCGTGATGCCCGCCGTCGCCCCCGCACCGGCCCCCATGCCGGTGGGGCCTGCCGACGCGACCATGCACATGGGCGCGGCGGACCCGACGATGCACATGGGCCCGGTCGGCCCGAACCCGACGCGTGTGCAGACTCACATCGGCTTCGGCGACTCCGCGATGCTCCCGCAGCACGGCCAGTGGCAACCGGAGCAGTACGGCTCGCCGCCGCAGCGCCGCGGGGTGCACCGCGGCGCGCTGTGGCTGGTCGGCATCCTGCTGTTGGCCGCGGCGCTGGGCGTCGGCGGCTGGCTGCTCGCCACCGGCGACACGGTGTCGGTGCCCTCGGTGGAAGGCATGAATCAGACCCAAGCCATGGCGGCGATCCGCGACGCCGGATTCACGGCCGAAACCCGCACCGCTTACTCCGACACGCGCCCAGCGGGCAACGTGCTCGGCACCGACCCGCCGTCGGGCTCCCGGACGTCGAAGGGGTCCACGGTTGCGGTGCTGATCTCCGGCGGCCGGCCGCGGGTGCCCGCCATCAAGCCCGGCGCCGACCTCGAATCCGCCCGCGAACAGATCAGGGCCATGGGCCTGACCCCGGTCGACGGCGACGAGGTGTACGCCGCGGGCGTTGCCACCGGCACGGTCGCCTCGGTCACTCCGGCCGCGGGCACCGTGGTGCCGGTCGGGTCGGAGGTGAAGATCGCCGTCAGCAAGGGCAAGGCCAGCGGCACGATGCCGGACCTGCGCGGCCAGACGGTCGAAGAGGCCACCGAGACGCTGCGGCGCGTGCACGTCAAGGTGGGCGCCGTCACCACGCCGGAGGGCACCGCGGTGCGGCAGGGCACCGTCCTGTCGACCGACCCGCCCCCGGGCGCGGGCATCGGCCCCGGCAGCACCGTCACGCTCATCGTCTCCGACACCGTCCAAGTGCCGGTGGTGATCGGAAGTTCGGTCCGCCAGGCCACCAAGCGGCTCCAAGAGGCGGGCTTTCGCGTCAGCGTCACCCACCAGCTCGGAAGCGACAGCGAACGCTCTGTGGTCACCGGCCAGGACCCCGGCGGCGGCCTCGCCGCCGGCCCGGGCAGCACCGTGAACCTGGTCGCCTTCCCTTAAGTCCAGGACCTTTCCAGGATGACCCGTGACGTGCGTTTTCGCGCTGTGAGACGGCGGCCCGAGGAGGCGTGCGTAACACCGCAGGGCCTCGCGAACAGCGGCATTCAACGCCGCACATCACGAGTCATTCTGGAAGGTGGGAAACGTCAGCCGCGAAGCATTTCGGCGACGAGGAAGGCCAGTTCGAGGGACTGCTGGGTGTTGAGGCGCGGGTCGCAGGCGGTTTCGTAGCGGCCCGCGAGGTCGAGATCGGAGATGTCCTGGGCGCCGCCCAGGCACTCGGTGACGTTCTCGCCGGTGAGCTCGATGTGAATGCCGCCGGGGTGGGTGCCGAGGGCGCGGTGCACCTCGAAGAAACCCTGCACTTCGTCGATGATGCGGTCGAAATGGCGGGTCTTGTAGCCGGTGGACGACTCGTGGGTGTTGCCGTGCATCGGATCGCACTGCCAGATCACCTGGTGGCCGGTGGCCTGCACCTTTTCGATGATCCCCGGCAGCACCTCGCGCACCCTGGTGTGGCCCATCCGGGCGACCAGCGTGAGCCTGCCCGGCTTGTTGGCCGGGTCGAGCCGTTCCACGTACTCCACGGCCTGGTCCGGAGTGGTGCTCGGGCCGATCTTCAGGCCGATGGGGTTGGCCAGCAGCTCCGCGAGCGCAATGTGCGCGCCGTCGAGCTGCCGGGTGCGCTCGCCGATCCACAGGAAGTGCGCCGACAGATCGAACAGCGCGGTCTCGCCCTCGCTGTTGACGCCGAGACGGAGCATGGCGCGCTCGTAGTCGAGAACAAGCGCCTCGTGGCTGGCGTAGATGCGCGCGGTCTTCAGGTTCGGGTCGGAGACTCGGCAGGCGTCCATGAAGCGCAGTCCGCGGTCGATCTCGGCGGCCAGCGCCTCGTACCGGGCGCCCGCGGGCGACTGGGCGACGAACTCGCGGTTCCAGTCGTGCACCTTGTGCAGGTCCGCCAGACCCGCACCGGTGAGAGCGCGCACCAGGTTCATGGCGGCGCTGGCATTGGCGTAGGCTCGGACCAGCCTCGACGGGTCGTGCCGGCGGGTGGCCGGGTCGGGGGCGAAGGAATTCACCATGTCTCCGCGGTAGGACGGCAGGCCCATGGCGTCGGTGTCGGCCGAGCGCGGCTTGGCATACTGCCCGGCGATCCGGGCCACCTTCACGACCGGCATGCTGGCGCCGTAGGTCAGCACCACGGCCATCTGCAACAGGGTGCGAATATTGCCGCGGATGTGCGGCTCGGTGTTGTCGGCGAACGTCTCGGCGCAGTCGCCCCCCTGGAGCAGGAACGCCTCCCCACGCGCTACCTCGGCGAGGCCCGCTTGCAATTCCTCCACCTCGTTGGGCACGCAGATCGGCGGCACGCTCTCCAGCACCGTGCGCATGTCGGCGGCCTCGTCCGCGGGCCACGACGGCTGCTGCAGCGCCGGGCGCGCCAGCGCCTCGTCGAGCTTGCGGCGCAGCTCCGCCGACAGCGGCGGCAGTTCCGGCAAGCGGTCGATGGGCACGTCCACGGTCCAGTTCACGAGTACAGAATAGGGCTCGCGGGGCCCCACCTTCCAGAACGACCCGTGACGTGCGCTCGACGCACGTCACGGGTCGTTTCGGAAGGGTGAGGACGACCGCTAGTCGCGGTAGCCGGCCGCGGGGGGGATGGTGCTCGCGCCCGGCTGGTACCAGGTGCGCTCGGAGTTCGCGGCCGACGTCATCGGCGTGGACGGACGGGCCGTCGTGGAGCTCTCGCTGCGCATGGCGGGAATGTCGCGCTCCAGGGTGCCGAGCCAGCGGCCCCAGCGCTCCTGCATCGGCCGGATCAGGCCGCCGCCCATGCCGACGACCAGGATGCCGCCCAGCGTCGCGAGCGCGCAGACCAGAATCGGCGTGGTGATCGCGGTCGCGATGCCCACCTGGTACAGCGCGGCGATGATGCCGATTCCCCAGATGAACGCCGAGGCGACGGTCGCCAGCGCGCGGCCGTACCCCAGTCCGCCGAGCGCGTTGACGATCAGGTCCCGTGCGGCCCGGGCGATGGCGCCCGCGACGACGACCAGGATGACCGCGACGAAGGCCTTCGGCAGCCAGTTCACGATCGCGCCGAGCATGTTGCTCACCGCGTTCGGGCCCCACACGTTGAACGCCGTCTGCAGCGTGATCAACATGACGGCATACTTGGCCAGCTTCGCGAGAATGTTGGTTGCATGGTAGTTGCTGCGCGCCAAGACATTCTGCAGGCCACTGCGTTCGAGCACGCGGTTGAATCCGACTCGGTCCAGGATTCGACCCACGATGCGTTCCACGATCGAGGCGATGATCCATCCGATGGCCAGGATGACCAGGAACATCACCAGTTTGGGAACGAAGTTGGCAGCTTCCCGCCAGAAGTCGTTCCACCCGTCGGACCAGCCGCTCGGCCAGTCGATCGCGAGATTCTCGGTGTGCACGTCGATCCCCTTCCGTCCCCGGGCTACGTTGCGGAAAGATTGCCGACTCGAAGGTAACAGCGGTTCCGTCCGGCTTCTACCGGAGCATCCGAAAACATCACGTTCCGAACGGGCTCCAGAATGACCCGTGACGTGCGTCCAACGCACGTCACGGGTCATTCTGGAGGTTTGTATGCGGCGTGGGGGTTCAGCCTGCCTGGCGGCGGCGGGCGGTTTCGATCGCCTCGAACTTGGCCAAGTTGTGCCGGGCGTCGGCGAGCGCGTCGTGGGCGTCAGCAGGCGCGGGCGGCAGCGGCGGCCTGCCCGCGGAATCCCAGAGCTGCCGCAGTTCATTGGTGTAGCGCGGGATCCCGGTGGGCAGGTCGACCATCGAACCCCACAGCTGGCACAGCGCGACGTGGTCGTAGGCGGCGACCCACGCCCACATCTCCGGCTGCACGCTCGGACGCGGGATCAGGAACGCCAGCAGGTCGTCCCGGATTCGTTCCCGACCGCGCCACAGCGGCGACGACGCAGGCGGCAGCTTCGGCAGGACGTGCTTGCGCACCCACGGGCCTGCCCGGTCCGCGTCGAATTCGGTGGAGACCGCGTAATACTCGCGGCCGTCCTCGGCGACCACGGCAATGGAGACCAAGTCGATGGTGACGCCGTCTTCGATGAACTCGCAGTCGTAGAAATATCGCAAGACGCCGAGCTCAGCCCGCTGCGGTTTCGGGGATGCGGTGCGCCTCGAGCTGGGGGGCGACACCCTTCTTCAGGCTGTGCGCGTAGATGTCGACGTACTCCTGGCCGGTCATCTTCATCAGTTCGTAGGTGATCTCGTCAGTGACCGTCCGCACGACGAACCGGTTGCCGCCCATGCCGTCGAAGCGGGAGAAATCCAGCGGCTTGCCGAACTTCACCTGCACCTTCGCCGGACGCCAGCGGAAGCCTTTCACCGGCGGGCACACCTTGTCGGTGCCGATGACGGCGACCGGGACCACCGGGACGCCCGTCTCCAGCGCCACCCGCGCCAGGCCGGTCTTGCCCTTGTACAGCCTGCCGTCCGGCGAGCGGGTGCCCTCGACGTACAGCCCGACCAGCCTGCCCTCGCCGAGCAGTCGAGTGGCCGTGTTCAGCGCGTTCTGGGAGGCGTCCCCGCCGGTGCGGTCGACCGGCACCTGTCCGGTGGCGCTGAAGAAGAACTTCTGCAGCAGGCCCTTGACACCGGGGGTGGTGAAGTACTCGCTCTTGGCGATGTAGCTGATCCGGCGGTCGCACATCAGCGGCGTGAACAGCCAGTCCGCAATGGAGAGGTGATTGCCCGCCAGCAGCGCCGCGCCTTCCGGCGGGATGTTTTCCAGGCCCTCCACTGTCGGACGGTTGACGAGGCGGATCAGCGGTCCGACCAACACGTACTTCAACAGCCAGTAGAACATGACAGCCTTTCGGAGGATTCTCGCCGATCAACGCTGATGGACCATGCGGATGACACCCAAGTGCCGACTCTACTCACCTGCACCGGCTCCGACCACCGTGGAGTCCGGTTTTACCCACACTGATCGCTTTTCACTCGCCTTTGCGTGCCAACTCCGCGGCGCCGATCAACCCCGCGGACTCGCCGAGCTGGGCCCGCCGGATCCGGGCCAGCGGCCGGTGGCCCGCGCCGGTCACGGTCAGGGCGTACTGCTCCCGAGCCTGATCCAGGTACAGCGGCGCTGAACTGCTCACTCCGCCGGCGATCACCACCAGGTCCGGGTCGTACATGTCGGCCACCGCGGCCAGGCCGCGGCCCAGCGACCGGGCGAACCGGGCCATCACCGCCTGGGCCAGCCGGTCGCCGTCGTGTGCTGCCGCCGCCACCCGCCGCCCCGTCAGGGCGCCCGGGTCCACGGCGACTTCGCGGGCCAGGATCGCCGACTCCGCCGGATCCGCGGCCAGCATCTCCAGCGCACTCTCCGCCAGTGCGCTGCCGCTGCAATAGCGCTCCCAGCAGCCCTGCTTGCCGCAGGCGCAGGCGCGACCGCCCGGCTTCACCGTGATGTGCCCGAGTTCCGGCGCGACGCCGAAGCTGCCCCGATAGAGTCGCCCGTCCAACAGCAGCGCCGCGCCGATGCCGGTGCCGATCGCGATCAGCACGACATTGCGGCTCCCGCCCGCCGCCGCGCCGAACCGGTATTCGGCCCACAGGGCCGCGTTGGCGTCGTGCTCGAGAATCACCGGCAGTCCCAGCCGCTCCGACAACCGTTGCGCCACCGGCGCGTCCACCCACGCCAAGTGCGGTGCGAACTGCACCGTGCGCCGGTCCACGGTGAGGAACCCGGCGACCGCCAGCCCGACCGCCTCGACCCGGTGCCGCCCGGCCAGCTCGCGGACCGCCCGGACCACGGCATCGTCAAGGGCCCGCTCCGAGTTGGGCGTCGGCGCGCGCGCCGCATCGAGCACCTGCCCGTCGCGGTCCACCACTGCCGCGCGGATACTGGTGCCGCCGATGTCGACGCCGACCGTGAGCACGAAGGCAGACCCTACCGAACCCCGTCCAGAATGACCCATGAGTTGCGTTGGACGCACACGACGGGTCGTCCTGGAAGGCAGTCAACTTCCAGAATGACCCACGAGTTGCGCTGGACGCACACGACGGGTCGTTCTGGAAGGCGGTCACGGTGACGGGTCGACCGGGTCGACCGGGGCGCCTGCGAGGGCCTCGCGCAGCACTGTGACCACGGTGACGGCGTGACCCGCGACAGCGGCGACGAGGTCGTGGTGCTCGCCGTGGGCCAGCGCCGCCGCCGCGCACAGCGGGCACCAGTTGCAGCCCGGGCAGGAGGCGGACCGATCGCCGTCCTGCGCGGCGCGGCGCAGCGCGGGCTCGACGCGCTCCAACACCGCCCCGGCCAGCGCCCGCAGCTCGCCGATCATCTCCGCGAACTCCTGTTCGCGGGCGCCCGAGGCATCCCGCTCGCCTGCCGCGGATTCGTCGGAGGTTGTCATGACAGGCTCAGCCCTCGACCCGTTTCTTGAGTTCCTTCAAGGCGGTGTCGGTGATCACCC
>JABFVX010000099.1 GCA_013362555.1 Mycobacteriaceae bacterium | reverse complement strand
TAGACCTCCCGGATGGGGCCGGGAGCGAGGGTGAAGTGTTCGGCTACGCGGGCGCCCAGCGCGGCATAGGTGCGGTCGAGATCGAAGCATTCGCCGAAATGCGTTGTCACCGCGTAGTGCGATCCCGGGATGTCGCGCAACTCCGTGCCCGGGCCCGGGGCCAGTCCGCCCGGCACCGGGACGAAGGCGGTCACCTCGCCGAAATGCTCGGTGAAGAACTCGTCCGAGTACAAACACCCGGTGGTAGCGGTGTCCACGCCCGCCGTCCGCGCGGCCCGGTCCAAGCGCATCAGCACGTCGGCGCCCCACGCCCCGAAGCTGTCGGCCGGAATCGAGTCGGTGACGGCGAAAGCGGTGAACGTCGGCACCGCACGGCAGACCACGGGCAGGTCCGGCGGCGGCTCGGTGAGCATGCTGCGCAGCGAGGTGATGGCATTGCGGCTGTGCTCGAGCTCCCGCGCCAGATGAACGAGATATGCGCGCAAAGCCTCGTCGCGCGCCGACAGATCCGGCGCGTCAACGACCTGGCGAACCTGCGCCAGCGGCATGCCCAGCTCGCGCAGCCGCCGGACCAACAGCGCCGCGGGCACTTGGGCGGTCGTGTATACGCGATATCCGGACGAGGCGTCGACCCGCTCCGGAATCAGCAGTCCGATGTCGTGATAATGGTGCAGTGTCTTCACCCTCAACCGGGTGAGCCGGGCGAACTCGCCTATTGTCAGCTCTGCCGGGATCATCATGGGTCGCGACCTTCAACCGCGTAGCTCATTGAGACAGAAGATATTACCTTCCGGATCGAGCAGCGTCGCACGCGCGATGCCGCCGTCGTGCACCTCGCCGAGCAGCCGGGCGCCATGCCAGACCATTCGATCCATTTCGGCGAGCCAGTCGTCGGTCGCGAATTCCAGCCGCAACCGCCCACTGGACTTTCGGTTCGCGGCCTGCCCCAGAAACCTCAATTCCGGCACGTCGCGGAACCTGCCGATGGCGGCCATACTGCCGTCCGCACCGAACGCGACTTCGCGCTCGACCATTCGTCCCCAGAATGCCGCGAGGTTCGCGGCGTGGGCGCACTCGAAAGTGACGTGGGTAAGCGAAATGGCCACGGGAGCACCGTCCTTCCGTGGGACCCGAGCAGCACTGGGTGGCCGGCGGTGCTACCGGGTTCACGTTTCTCAGCCTCCACCCTCCGGTTACCGGAGGGTCAAGGGTTACCTGCGATCGAAACCACCTCGAGACAAACTTCGTCAGTGACCAACGGCTATGTAGACTAGTCTAAATTATGATCAGGATGTCAACATCCTCTCCGGCGCGCGCCCAGGACGTCCCCATGACGACGACAACTCAGACCGTGAAGGTGTATACGCCTGTCAAACGTGTTCCCACGATGGTGGGAAATGCGCCCAATGGCCAGAAGCTGCCGTTCGGTCCGTTCACCCTGCATCAGATAGCCGCGGCCACAGCGACTGCGGCGCTCACCGGAATAGGCGTGCTCATGCTGCCGGTGAATCCAGCCGTCACCGGACTCGGCGGCGCCGCGGCCACTGCCGCAGCGATTTTCGCCCTCGGGCTGGTGCCCTATACCGGAGTTCGGCTGACCTCACGGGCGATGTGGATCAGCAGGCTGATCCTCGCCCGAGGACCGGTGCGAGCCGGCGGCCAAGCGCCCGGGCCGCCCGCCCGCACCGGCACGAACGGAGTGTTCATCCACGAAAGCCGCGCACTCGTGCTTGCGCAACGGACGGGGCAGCGCCGATGACAACCGGACGAGACCTCCAGCCCACGACCACCATTCACGGGCACTTGCAGTTCACCCACTCCGGCCTCGTACACGCTACGTATTTCGTCACGGCCCTTCCGTACGGACTGTGCACCGCGAACGACAAACTCGATGTCCGCCGGGCACACCGCGACCTGCTCGACGCCCTGCCCGACGGATCCTTGTTGCTCGGCCTCCAGGCCCGGGTGGACACCATCGCCGTGCTCCGCCGCATGGTGCGCGGGGTCGATCTGGACAGCTGCGAGAACTACGGCGCCGAAGTCGTCGCGTGTTACGACCGGCTCAATTCCCTCACTCCCAGAACCCGAATCTTCCTGTTGTCCGTGCCGGTCGGCGTCCACAGTCGAGCAATCGACCTGCCTGCTCCGCTCCGACACGCGGACACCCTCTCCGGAAGCCGGATTCCAACACCGGCCGACCTCAGCAGCTATCTGAGCGCCGCCGACACGATCGCCTCCCGTGTCGGCCGGGAGTTCGCACTCGCGCCGGTGTCTGCCTGCGCGTTCGTATGGTTGTGGGAACACTGTCTGACCCGCGGCGTCGGCGGAGACCCGGCGCCGCCGACGCCCGATGCGCAACCGAACGGGGAGGCGACGGCCGCGCTGTTCTGCGCCGCCGTCCTCGATGAGGACGGCGCGTATCGAACGCCGGGCGGCCGGCTTGCGATGCTGAAAGTTCTGACGCCGGCGTGCCCCACGCGGCCGATTCACCAGATCCTCTTGACGCCGCAGGCATTTCCCTACGTCGGCCTGCCGTTTCCCGGCGGCAGCGAGTTCCTGCATGACCTCGACGGTCTGCCGGTCGGTACCGCCGACTGGGGCATGCGAGTCGCCCGAACGACCGCCGACACCGACGGTGGCGAACCGCGGATCAGCGTCACGTCCGTCGTCGCGGTCGGCGGCCCCACGCAGGACGCTGCTGCCGCCGCGGCTCGGGTCGTGCAGCTCCGCTGCAGACACTTCGATATCGAACTCGTCGCGCCCGCAGGCGAACAAGTCGGCCTGTGGTCGTTGCTCGTGCCAGGCAGCTCCGTGGCGCCCGCCGTGGCGCGCCACGCCCACGTGATGCCCGCGCAGATGTGGTCGGGCCTGGTGCCGTTCGCAGCCTGCGGCGTCGGCGACGCCGGCGGACCTGTCATCGGATTCAATCTGCTGTCCGGATTGCTGGAACCGATCCACCTCGACGTCCTCAGTGCCCCCGCGTTCGCGATCGCGGGCGACCCCGGGCCGGAAACGTCGTTCTTTCTGCACTACCTGGCGACACTGGTGCGCGACGTCGGCGGGCGCGTCATTGTCATCGGCGACGCGGCAGGTTGGGCGCTGCGGGTGGAGGCGGGCGGTCGGGGCATCGTCATCGAGCCCGCCGCGCCGGTCGTGTCGCTCGATCCGCTGCGGATCCATCCGCCCCACACCGCCGCGGAACGCACCGTGACACTGCTGCGGTCCCTGCTCGACCTGGGACCTGCCGACCGAGCCACCACGCTGTTGACCGAACTTCTCACGCCTGCAGCCCGCGCCCGGCACCGGGTCGCCACGCTGCCGGACCTGTTCTGCCTGCTCCGCAACGGATCCGCCGACCCGGACGACAGGCTGGTCTACGCCGAATTGACGTCCCGACTGACCGAGTTCGTCGACCGCGCGGCCGTCCTGTTCGACCGCGCCCTGCCCCCATGGCGAATGACCGATGTCACGGTGCTGCGCGGACCCCATCCACGCACGGCGCCACCCGCGCGGCCTTCGGCCCGAGACCGGTTGGAGCACGCGCTCGCCGGGCTCGTCGCTGCCGCTGCGCGCGACGAATTCCTCACCGAAGACGGCAGGCTCG
Source organism: Mycobacteriaceae bacterium (assembly GCA_013362555.1). GTDB lineage: Bacteria > Actinomycetota > Actinomycetes > Mycobacteriales > Mycobacteriaceae > JABFVX01. The sequence goes on along the minus strand of JABFVX010000099.1, from coordinate 6,266 downwards.
GCCTCCTGCTCTGCGACCACCCCCGGGCCGTCGCGGCCACGCCGGAGGGACTCGCGGTCCTCACCGACTTCTTCCGCGACGGTGCGCGGCACCGCGCCTCCATCGGCTTGTTCTGCGCCGATCCCGACGTCGACTTCCCCCGCGGCTGTGAACCGCTCGTCGGCACCCGATTCGTCTTCCGCCACCGGGACAGGGAACAAGCCCGACGCAGTCTGAGATGGCTGGGCACCGACCTCGACCTCGACCTCGACGCAACCGTGTTCGGCCTGTTGTCGGCAGGCCGCGACGCCGTCACTCCCCGGGGCGACGTCGCGATTCGAGACAGACATGGCCGCATCGGATTCGGCAGGATTCTGGGGCCTGCCCGGGTAGACGTCCCGACCCGCTAGGAGCACCATGACCAGGCCGTCCACCGCGCGCCGCCGAGCCCGACCCGAAGCCAAGGAACTCTGGTTCCGGGACCCGGCGCCGTTGCTGCCGCGCATGGCGGCACGCCGACTCGTGCACACCCGAACACGCAGGCGTGCACTGTGGTTCGCGATCGCCGTGGTCGCATTGCTCGTTCTGCCCGCCGTGCTCGGGGCGGTCGCCACCGCCAATGCGCGGACCGGAGCCTCCGGTTCGTCGACAATCGACGCGCTCGGCTGGATGAACATCCACGACACCTCGGGAGTTCCGTTGTCGGACTATGTGTTCGCAACGGGAGGTGAAAGCGTCCTGCACCCCGGCAAGACTGCGGTGGCGCTGCTGCTCGGGGTGGAGTTCACCGGGTACATGGTCCTGGTGACCTCCGCGATCTGGATCATCGGATACGCCTTGAGTTTTGCCTGGCTGGACATGTTCGGCCACGCGCTCACCGGCGTGGCGCACAGCCTCACCGGCGCGATCGCCACGCCGCTCATGTTCGCCGCGGCCGCGGCGATCGGGGCCGTGTTCGTCGGCTGGTTCATCGTGCGGGGATACCATGCCAAAGCGATAGCCCAGGTCGCCACCATGATCGGCGTCGCCGTGGTCGGCGCCGTCTTTCTGGCCGACCCGCTCGCCGACGTCCTTTCCTCGGACGGCCTGCTCGCCCAGGGGCGCAACGTCGGAATATCCATTGCGGCCGGGGTGAACGGAGACGACCGGCCCGACCCGAGCGGCCTCATCGGCGCCCTCAGCGCCGACCTCGCCGACAACTTCGCGCGCAAACCCGTTCAGGTGTGGAACTTCGGGCACGTCGTCGACGATTCCCTCAGCTGCCGCAACGCCTGGTCCATGAGCGTGCGGTCCGGCGACGACAGCGCGGTGAAAGCCAACATGCGCGCCTGCGGCGACGACAACGCCCGCTACCGCGCCGAGCACCCCAGCCTCGGCCAGGCAGGCACCGGATTCGTTCTGCTGGTCAGCGCGCTGGTGCTGCTCGCTTTCGCGGCATACCTCGCGGGCAAGGTGATGCGGACCGCGCTGGACTCGATATTCCATGCGCTGCTCGCCATTTTCGGGTTCGCCGCGGGCGGCTACATCTACGGCCCGACACAGACCTTTCTGGTGCGCAACATCGTCGACAGTGTCGTCGCGGCCGGGCGAATGGCCGCCTACACCGTGTTTCTCGGTGTGTACGTACTGTTCCTCGGCAACGTCTTCGAGCAGGCCGAAGGCCGGATACTGGCGGTCCTGGTCATCGGCGCCGTCGTCGAGGTCGTTGCCATCACGCAGTTGCGCCTGCTGAGCGCAAGCCTGTCCGCGGGCAACGAATGGCTGGCCAATCGAATGGGACTCGCCCTGCAAGCAGCGGGCAGCAAGCCCGGCGGCGGACAGGCTTTGGGCATGGGCTCCGCCGGCGCAGGCGGGCACGCCCACGGTGTGGGCGCCCTGGCCGCCCTCGGCGCGATCAGCACCGTCAGCGGGTCGCCCGCGATCGGCCACCTCTTCGGCCGCAAGGATCCCCTCAGCCCGGGGTCGATGGAAGCGTGGGACCTGCTCCTGAACCAGCACGGCGTGTGGGGCATGCCCTGGTTCGCAGGCCCGCGCGGCGCGTACCCCCGATCGTTCCTGGGCCAAATGCAGTTCGCCCACCACGCGCGGCGCGGAGTGGCCGGCTACGGCAGAGTCAACACAATGCGCGGGGGCGGCGGCGCGATTGTGAGCATGATGGAAGTCGGGGCGGACCTGCGGGACCTTCGCTCCGGCCTCGTCGGCGCCGAGTTCGACGACGAGGCCGTCATGATGCATCTGGAGCAGTCTTTCGGCCTCGTGGAGGAGAACGCTCGCGACATCGTGCTGTCGAACAAACACCTGGGGCGGGTCGTCGCCGCGACTCGGCGGGTGGATTCCCAGATGTACCAGGTCGCGAAAGGCGAACCGGGCGCGAACGTCCAGGAGACCGCCGCCGACATCGTCGCGCTCCAGGCGTCCGCGTTTCGGTTGCGACGATCGCTGCCCGGGGCGATAACACTCGACGAACCGCATCTGCGCCACGTCGAGTCCTATATGAGGGCGCCCAAGAAGCCGTGGATCGAGAACCTGCAGCAGGTCATCAGTGGCGCTCCGGGCACACACAACCCGCTCGCTCACATCGACCAGGGCGACGCGGAGCGCATGTTGGAGTGGATCAAGATCACCCATGCCGCCGACATCAAGACCGCCGCAGACAATCTGATCGCGAATCCACTCGATCAGCAGCTGGTGGCGGACATGCGCAACGCGGTGTCGGCCGCGACGAACACCCACAACTGGATCACCGGCGACAGCACCGACGACCGAACGCACCTGGCTCCCTCCCGGCGGAGCCTGGATCCGCTGCCGCACTGGGGCAGCAGGCTGCACGCTGTCGCCACCCTGTTGCAGTAGCAGCCGCGCCCGCACAACGGCCGACTCATGGCTATTATGACTGGTCTATATTAGACTTGGTGCGGGCGTCGCGCCCACGTCACTTGTGAGCACGAAGGGCACGTCGATGGGGTGGCAGGATTGGGCAGGGACCGCGCTCAACGTTGCCGCGCCCGTCGTCGGCAACATGATCGCGCCCGGTGCGGGCGGAATCGTCGGGGGCGCCGTGGGCAGCATCCTAGCCGATTTCGTGCAGGGCGACATCCATGATTTCGGCGACTTCGCAATGTCCGGAATCGTCGGTGCCGGCTCGGCGGCGATCGGCGGCAAGTTCGCCGAAGGGCTGGGCGCCAGACTCGGCGTCGGGGTCGGACCGACGTTCAAACCGGCCAACGTGCCTTTCGGGATGTCCGGCACGTTCTTCGCGGGCATGGGGGCGAATGCACGGGCCCTGACCGCGGTCGGCACCAGAAGCGGGCTCCGGTATCCCGGCCAGACCCTCGGTCAGGCTGCGGGCGTGTGGCTTGGCCACCGTTTCGTCGAACAGGTCAACTGGATGGGCCAGAACCCCCGGAATCCGGAATCGGTCAGCGACCTGCACACCCCTTCCGTCGTGTACTGCTCCGACATCAACGACACGGAATTTCCAGGGCAGGTGCTCATTCCGGACAACGACAAGAATCCGGGACGGACATACGACCTGTCGCGCGCGGTGGTGAGTTTCTGCGACGAGCTCCCCCGGCTGTTCTTCAACGACTGGGACAGCTTCGGCTCAGGTGAGGTCGAGTCCGTGCCGGAGTCGGGGCCCGTCCTGCAGGTGTCCGGCGCCGACCGGAGCAACATCCCGCAGTACCAGACCAGGGCTGACGAGCTCGCGGCCGCGTTCCGCAGCCTTCAGGACGCGGACACGAAGTTGGTGCCGATCGTCCACGCGGCAGGCGAGACACGAAACCGCGGCCAGTACGAAATCGTGTCGCTGGCCACGGACCTCAACGACCGAACCGGACTGGTTCCGCCGCAGGGCACGACCGAGGACGACTACATCACCGCGACCGTGTTCGACGTCGTCGACTCGGCCGCCCAGTCCCTGGCCCAGGTCGCGGACGAGATGCAGGGCCAGGCTGATCAGGCCGATGCGCTGAAAGCCTTGGACGAGAAGCTGACCAAAGAGATTCAGGACAGCATCCGCCGCATCGAGGACGCACTCGCACCCCCGCCCGGCGGAGAACTGCAGACCGCCCCCGCGAACGACTCGTTCCCCTATGGGCTCGGCAGTCAGTACGATCCTTGGCCGGTCGGAACCGACACCGCCGACCCGGCAGTCACCACCCGTCCGGAACCGTACCGAGACCCATCGAATGCGACTACGCCGTACTCGGCCGCGCCGGCAGCCGGAACCGGCGGCGCCCCAATCGATTCCGGCATCGGTTCGATGCTGCCGATGTTGGCGATGCAGGACGCAATGAGGCGCGCCGACGAGGATCAGCGCCTCCGGGACGACGAGCTGCGCGACCAGCTCGACGAGCGTGGCCGCGACGTCGACCGCGACAGCGCCGTGCCTCCTGTCGCACCTGCCACGCCCGCGCCGGGCCCCCAGACACCACCGGCGGCCCAGACACCGTGGTCCAAGCCGGGCGCGGGGGCCATTCCGACCTCGCACCCGCCGGCCGGACCACCGCCGGGAACGCCGACCCACAAGTCCTGGACACAGTCCGGAACGGGCGACAGTGTCGTGTACACCTTCCCCGACGGTCGCACCCAATGCGTGTGGCGAATCGTCGCCGCCGCCCTGGATGCCGCGTTCGCCAATGTCGCGGGCACCGACGCGAAATCCGCCTACGCGGCGACAGCGGCGAAATGGAGCGACGACTCGCACCCCGGCGACCAGGTCGATCCGTATCAGCTGATCAGCGGCGACCTCGCCCGCTGGGAGCAGCGCACGGCACTGGTCGTGACATTCGGCCCCGCCGAAGGGGCCGTCCTCGAGGTCGTCGTCGACGGTCGGCTCCAACAGTTCGGCGCCGAAATGACCGACAGCAAGGGCGAGTTCGGCCAGTTCGCCGGATTCTTCCACCCCGCCGCCATTCCGACCGCCGCACCGGGTCCCCACAGCGACTCCGGCGCCGCACCGAACACTCCCGCTGCCGGCCCCGCGGTCCGGACACCCGCACCCAGCCTCCCCGTTCCCGCCTGAGGAGAAAACCATGCCCGACAACGTTCATCCCGATGTCACTGCCGCACTCGACAGAATCCGGCAGCTGCGCCACCGCATCGCCGACACCCAGGAACGGGTCGACGCGATTCGGGCCCGCCGACCGTCTCCCAGCGGGGACATCCTGCCCGAAGTGGATGCGATGAGCCGACTCACCGACTTGTACCTCGCCCCCGGAACCGCCAGGCGCTACGGCAGCGAGCAGCTCGCCGCCGAGATCATGGCGGCCATCCGCGACAGCACTGCCGACGCCGCGCGCCAATACCATGCGGCCATCAACGTCTTTGCGACAGACGCACACCAACAGCGGACCAACGCCGCTCCGGACCGTTGACGAGAAGGAAGGACGTGGCGATGTTCAGCCTATACGGATCCTCCACCTGGCCCCGAACCCTGGACGGCGGATGGCGTCACCCCGGCCGCGCGTACCGTCGCGACGACGAGGATTCCGCGGCAGAACCGGCGGCCGACACCGGTGAGCAGCTGCCGAACGATTCGACGTCGTCGGACACGGAGGCGAGCGACCGGTCCGGCCACGCGGATACGTCGAGTGCGGAGCCCGAACTCTCGGTCGCCGGGACCGAGCCCGCCATCAACGACGGCGACCGGCGCACCGCCGTCCACGACATCGAGGAGCAGACGCACAACCGGGACGACCACATATGGAACGGCACATCCCATTTCACCCGTGAGGACGTCGACGACGCCTATGACCAGCTGACCCACACTGAGGACGGGGAGCGCAGACCAGCTCGGGACATCGCCGAGATCTGGAATCACCTCGATCGGCATTCACGTGACAAGCTCACCGAGTCGGACCCGTTCAAGGACACCAGAGCTGGGGGTGACGACGCCGATGACTACCCCGACGTCGCGGCAAACCGGCAACTGCTGCTCGACGCGCTGGCGGCAGGCGGGCCGTTCGGAAGCTACGGTTACAACCTCGACGAACAGGCGGGCGGCCTGGATGTCGACCTCTGGGTTCCGAAAGGCGCCTCGGACGTCCTGCGGGCAATGGTCCTCGAACTCGAAGACGCCATGCAGGACAGCGTGGACCTGTTCGGAATGGGGAAGCCGCAGTCCGCTCCGATGCTGGCCGACATCGTGAACAACGACGTACTCGAGGCCGACGAAGAAAGCTGGGCGGACGTGATCGAGAACCACTCCCAGCTCGAAGCGATGGTGTCTCGCTGGGAACAACTCGGCCGGATGCGGAACCTCGAGGTCAACCGGACCGAGATCG
>JABFVX010000349.1 GCA_013362555.1 Mycobacteriaceae bacterium | reverse complement strand
CGCCGCGCGGCCTGCTGCGGCTGTCGTCGCGGCCGGGCCGCTTGGGCCGGTTCACGCGACCACCGTGTCCGCGCCGAGGCGGGCGCCGCGCGCCCAGTCCGCCGCCGCCATCATCCGTTTGCCTTGCGGCTGAACCTCGCCCAGCTGCACTGCGGCGCTCGCGGTGCCGACCAGAACAGCGGACTTGCGCACCTCGACCCCGCCGGGCGGCAGCCGGTCCTCGGTGATCCGCACCGGGCCCAGCTTCACGCGTGCGCCGTCCACGGTAGTCCACGCCCCCGGCGCCGGAGTCACCGAACGCACCAGCCGGTCGACTGCCTGCGCGGGCACATCCCAACGCACCCTGGCGGATTCGACGCTGACCTTGGGCGCGTACGACACCCCGTCCGCTGCCTGCGGCGCCGGCGACAGGGTGCCGTCCTCGACTCCGTCCAGCGTGGCCTCCAACAGCGCCGCTCCGCTGAGCGCCAGCCGGTCCAGCAGGTCCCCTGCGGTGTCCTGAGCCCGAATCGTCTCGGTGACAAGCCCGAACACCGGTCCGGTGTCAAGACCCTCCTCGATCTGGAAGGTCGCCGCGCCCGTCACATCGTCTCCGGCCGCGATGGCCGCCTGCACGGGCGCGGCCCCCCGCCACGCGGGCAACACCGAGAAATGCAGATTGATCCAGCCGTGCCGCGGAATGGCCAGCGCCGCCGCGGGCAGCAGCGCGCCGTAGGCGACTACCGGACAGCAGTCCGGCGCCAACTCCGACAATTCCGCCAGGAATTCCGGCTCGGACGGACGGCGCGGAGTCATCACCGCGATGCCGTGCCGGTCCGCCAATTCCCCCACCGGCGACCGGGACACCTTCCTGCCCCGGCCGCTGGGAGCGTCCGGCCGGGTCACCACCGCGACAACCTCATGCCGACGTGATTCGATCAGCCGCCGCAAAGAGGCCACGGCGGGGTCGGGAGTGCCCGCGAAAACGATGCGCATAACCACCGACGGTATCCGAGCACACGGCGCCCGCTCCGATCCTGGGTCGTCCCAGACGCAATGTCACAGGATGGCGCACTATCGGCCGATCGTGAGTACGATGAGATCGGTCGGGCGGGGTGTACATCTCCTCCGCCCGACCAACTTCCTTCCAAAATGACCCGTGACGTGCGCTGTACGCACGTCACGGGTCATTCTGGATGCATTAGCCGGCGAAGTGGGCGGACCAGATGACCGACGGGATTCCGGTGCCCATGGGAACTGGGCGGCACTGTGGCCGGGGGGTGTCCGCGCCCGCCAGGGTGTGCAGCAGCAGTTGCTGGACGAAGGGGTCGTAGGGCAGGTGGAAGTGTCCGGTCAGGTCCGCGGGACACAGCTCTTGCAGCAGCACATTTCGGGCGCCCGGCGAGCGCAGGGCGATATTGGTGTAAGGCTGGATCACCTCGTCCACCCGGCTGCCGATGGTGGTGTAGTCGGGCCCCGCCACCGTGTCGCCGCCCGCGTTGAGAGCGGCGAGAAACTCCGAGCCCTGCATCTGCTGCACGAGCGCGGCGGGCAGTGCGCCCGTGGCCACGGACGTGAGGCCGGGAATCGCCTGCACCAGCGGCACCACGCCGTAGAAGGTCCCGCCGTAGCTCGGCGAGGCCAAGCCCACCCACTTGCGAACCTTGGGCGCACCCCCGAGGCGGTTGACGAACAACCGGGTGACCGTCGCACCTTGGGAGAAGCCGACCAGATCCACCTGTCGGGCGCCGGTCGCGTGCAGCACCCGGTCCACGAACGCGGCGATTTGGCGGGCGCCCACGAACATGTCATCGAGGCCGAAGGTGGTCGCGCCCGGCAGACCTCCGTAGTTCGGCGCGAATACGCAATATCCGGCTCGGACCAGCAACGGGGCGATGCCCGCCCAGTCCGAGTACGCGTTGGAGTCGGTGCCGTGCGCCAGCACGACCGGAAATCGGCGCCCGGCGGCAGGCTTGCAGCCGAAGTCGTTGACGCCCGCCGGAACTGCGTCCGGATGCCGCCTGGCGTAGACGGCAGCCTGGCCGTGGTCGGATTGGGGCGGACCGGACCCGGCGGGCACGCCCGCCGGGTCCGCCGCCGCCACCTGGCTCGCGCCCAGCAGCAACGCTGCCGCTAACACAGCTACAGCGCTCTGACACCGCATCCACCGCAAACCCGTCATCGGCTCTCATTACTACTCTTTGCCGGTGTCCTCGGCAAGGATCCGGTACATCGACCGGCGTGCCTCCGTGAGGATCTCGGCCGCCTGGCGCGCCTGCTCCGGCGTTCCCGCGGCCGCCACCTGTGCCACCGCACCGAAGAGCTGGTGCAGCAGCCCGCGCAGATCGAGTTCCTGTTCACCGACCGCCTCGCGCACCTCGGCAAACGGATCGCCGAGATCCTCGCGGTGCTCCTCGACGTGGGCCAGGCCCTCGTCGGTGAGCCGAGCCGTCTTGCGCCCCGACACCTTCTCGATCAGCACCAGGCCCTCGTCTTCCAGCTGCGCCAGCGCCGGGT
>JABFVX010000384.1 GCA_013362555.1 Mycobacteriaceae bacterium | reverse complement strand
GACCCATGAGTTGCGCCGAACCCAACTCATGGGTCGTTCTGGACGAAAGGCTGGGCTCAACTCACCAGGCCGCGGCCGGTGGTGAGCGGGAGGTCGACGGCGGTGAGCAGGCCGGGGGCGGCGGTCACCACGGCCGGGATGGCGCTGACCAGGCGGGCACCGGTGCCGACGAGGCCTGCTCGGGCGTGGTCGCCGTTGCTGTAGAGCTGCAAGTCGAGACGGTAGTCGGGCTCGCCGTCGACTTCGACGCGGTAGCAGCCGGAGCCCGTGGGCTGCGGCCAGTCCGGGGCGAGGTCCGGGTGCAGGCGGGTGACGTGCTGCACGGCGAACAGTTCTCGGCCGTTGCGCATGCCGCTGATGCGAAACCGCAGTGCCGCGGCCGTTCCGGCGGCGACGGTGCGCCCGCAGACATCGAGCGGGTCCGCAGCCGCCAGACGCTCGAAATCCTGCGTCACCTCGTCGAGCTCTACCCCGAGGGCCGACGCGAGTTGGTAGATAACGCTGCCCCAGGCCAGGGTGAGCACGCCCGGCTGCAGCAGCAGCGGCAGCTCGTCCAGCGCGCCGCCGAAGCCCATGATGTCGAACAGCACCTTCGGATTGTCGTAGCCGGAGTAGTCCATGATCTCCGAGCACACGATCCGGTCGACGCGCTCGCTGCCGCTGGTCAGCAGCAGCGGCAGCCAGTCGTTGGCCCATCCCGGATCGATGCCGTTCACCCACAGTGACGCTCCGCCCGCCTGCGCGGCTTCGACGATCGGGCCGATGGCCTCGGACGGCAGTGTGCCGTAAGGGAACTGCAAGAAGACCGGGCTGCTCGACACCACATTGATCCCGGCCCGCAACAGCGTCTTCAGGTCTTCGACGGCTTCCATCAGCCGGTCGTCTGCCATGGCCGTGTACACCACACAGTCCGGCCGCAGCGCGATCAGGGCCTCGGCGTCGGTGGTGGCGAGGACTCCGGTCGGCTCGTCGAGGCCGGCGAGTTCGGCCGCGTCCTTGCCCGCTTTCGCCGGGCCGGACACCCACACGCCCGCCAGCTCCAGCTCCGGCCGGGCGATGATGGAGCGCAGCGCCCACTGCCCGACGTTGCCCGTGCTCCATTGCACGACGCGATAAGTCATGGTTGTCTCCTCGGAGTTGCGCTCCGGACCGACCCGTCCCGTGTGATGGGTCATTCCGGAGGTTGTTCGCCTGCGCCCTTACAGATCAGGCAGGCCCAGTTCGAGATTCGGACTTTCGATGCCGCCGTCCACCTCCAGCACTTTGCCGGTGACGTACCCGCCTGCGGGCGAGCAGAGGTAGACGATGGCGGCAGCGATCTCCCACGGCTCCCCGAGTCTGCCCAGCGGGGTGGCGTTCTCCATCCGGGCGCGGATCTCCGGCTGCTGAGCGACCACGTCCAGCGCCGAGGTCAGCACCGAGCCGACTGCGATGGCATTGACCCGGACCCGCGGCGCGAGATCGGTCGCCGCCAAGCGGGTCCAGTGCGCGAGCGCCGCCTTCGCCGTGCCGTAGGCGAGAAATCCGCGCCCGGCCGTGCGCCCCATCATCGAGGAGATGTTGACGATCGAGCCGCCGTCGCCCGCGAGCATGTGCGGCACCGCCGCCTGCGAAAGGGCGTGCGCCGTCGAAACATTGAATCGAAACGCGGACTCCAGGAAATCCGGGCTCGTCGTCATGAACGTGTTGGGCATGGTGCCGCCGACATTGTTGACGACGATGTCGATCCGGCCGAGCTCGGCGGCCGCGGTGTCCGCGAACGCCGCGACCGCGGCGAGGTCCGACAAGTCGCACGGCATCGTCACGGCCCGCCTGCCCAGCGCTCGAATCCGCCCGGCGACCTCGTCCAGCTGGCCCGCCGTCCGCGCCGCGATCGCGACGTCTGCCCCCGCCTCGGCCAGCGCCACGGCCGTCGCGGCCCCGATCCCCCGCCCGGCGCCGGTCACCACCGCGACCCGACCGTCGAGCTTGAAAGCATCCAAGATCATCGCCCCACCCAAGCACGACGCACCGCGTCCCCGCAGGGATTCGGTCCCGCCCACCGGAACGGATAGTTTGTCCAGAATGACCCGTGACGTGCGCTGAGCGCACGTCACGGGTCATTCTGGAGATGGGTTGCCGGGTCAGCAGCAGCGAACACCGGGGTCGTCGGCGTAGCGTCGGCGCCAGTACGCGCGTTCGGTCATGACAGGGGCGTCCGGGTGATTGCGGCGCATGTAGTCGAGGTAGTGGCGGTAGTCGTTGGCGCGCAGGACTTCCCGGAACCACCACACCGCCGCGCGCAGCCCGGCGCGGTCCGGCCCGCGCATGTCAGGCCTCGGTTCCGGCCGCGTTGGGGGCGGCAGTTCGCTCGTCCCACTGTTTCTGCACCTCGCGCTCGACTGCGGTGGGAATGAGCCCGCTCGGAGCGAAGATCCGAGACTCCACCGGCGGAGTCTCGGTCGTCGGGCGCGGACCGGACCGCCACGTGCGCAGGATCGCCACCGCACCCGCCGCGACCACGATCAACACCAGCACCGCGAACACGATCGACAACGTGCCGTCGATGAACGTGTTGCGAATCGCGGCATCGATCTGGCTCGCGCCTTTGGCCGTGAGACAGCCCTTGCCTGCGCCGCCCGCTTCCAGGTTCTCCTGGGCGGCCTTGCAGAGGCCGTGCTGACGCCAGTAGCCGATCTTGGGGTCCTGCGAGAAGATCTTCTGCCACGACGCGGACATCGTCACCACCAGGTCCCACACCAGCGGGACGCCCGGAATCCACGCCCACTTCGAAAGACCCTTTTTCACCACGATCACCGTCACCACCGTCAGCGCGATTGCCGCCAACAGCTGGTTGGCGATGCCGAACAGCGGGAACAGCGCATTGATCCCGCCGAAGGGGTCGTTGACGCCCATCAGCAGCACCGAACCCCAGCCCGCCACCACGACGGTCGTGCAGATCCACGCGCCGACGCGCCAGGACGGATCGCGGAATCGACGTGCAGGCCCGCCCAGGTTGCCGAGGCTGTCCGACAGCATGAACCGCGCCACCCGAGTACCCGCGTCGATCGTGGTCAGAATGAACAGCGCCTCGAACATGATCGCGAAGTGGTACCAGAAGGCCTTGAGCCCCGAGCCGCCCACGAAGCTCTGCAGCACCTGCGACATGCCGACCGCCAGCGTCGGCGCGCCGCCGGAGCGCGACACCAGCCCGTAGTCCTTGGCGTTCGCCACCGGCTCACCGACGTCCTTGGCGTGCTGTAGCAGCTGGTCAGCCGTGATCGGCGCACCATCGAGACCGAGCTTGTTCACGTAATCCGCGCCCTTGGCCGCGGCGGCCGCGCCGTTGTCGGTCGGCAGCAGGCCGACTGCGTTGGCCGCGGAGTTCATCCCGAAGTAGAGGTGCTGGTCGAGCACCGCGGCGGCGATCAGCGCCATCACCGCGACGAACGACTCCATCAGCATGCCGCCGTACCCGATCATCCGGGTGTGCGACTCCTTCTGCAGCAGCTTGGGCGTGGTGCCGGACGCGACGAGCGCGTGAAATCCGCTCAGCGCACCACACGCGATGGTGATGAACAGGAACGGGAACAGCGAGCCCGCAAACGCCGGGCCGGAGCTGTTGTGCGCGAACTGCGACACCGCGGGCGCGTGGACGGCCGGAGCAGTGACCAGGATGCCCAGGGCCAACAGGCCGATGGTGCCGATCTTCATGAACGTCGACAAGTAGTCGCGCGGAGCCAGCAGCAGCCACACCGGCAGCACCGCCGCGACGAAGCCGTACCCGATCAGACACCACGACAGCGCGGTCGCCGACAGGGTGAACCAGTCCTGGCCCCACGAGGTGTCGGCCACCCACTTGCCGCCCGCGATCGCCAGCAACAGCAGCGCAAAACCGATCAGCGACGCCTCGCCGACCTGGCCCGGCCGCAGCACCCGCAGATACACGCCCATGAACAGTGCGATCGGAATGGTCATCGCGATGGAGAACACGCCCCACGGGCTGTGCGCCAGCGCCTGCACCACGACCAGGCCCAGCACCGCCAGCAGGATCAGCATGATCACGAAGACGCCCACGATGGCCGCGACGCCGCCGACGGCGCCGAGCTCCTCGCGGGCCATCTGCCCGAGGCTGCGGCCGCGGCGGCGCGACGACGCCCACAGCACCAGGTAGTCCTGGACGGCGCCGGCCGCCACGACGCCGACGATGATCCACAACGTGCCGGGCAGGTACCCCATCTGCATCGCGAGCACCGGGCCGACCAGCGGGCCCGCGCCCGCGATAGCGGCGAAATGGTGGCCGTAGAGGACCCTGCGGTCCATCGGCAGGAAGTCCCGGCCGTTCTCGAGCTCCTCGGCAGGCGTTGCCCGGTCGTCGCGCGGCTTGGCGATCTTCCATTCGATGAAGCGGGCGTAGAACCGGTAGGCGAGCAGGTAGCTGCTGATCGCCGCAAGCACGAACCACACCGCGTTGATCTGCTCGCCGCGAAACAGCGCGATGACCACCCAGGCCACCGCCCCGACCAGGGCGATGACCGCGAACAACGCCTTCTTTGCGGCGCTCATCGGGCTCCGGTCGACCACCCCCACCGGGGGCAGCGCCGGATCCGTGCGCAGATACTCGATCGTGCTGCTCATGCTCATTCCTCATCAAGCCGGTGCGATCCGAGTCGACTGTAGAGCATGCATCGGCCCAGGTGAGCGCTAGCTCACATCCGCAACCTCCGTGTAGGCCGCGGCGCTCGCCTACCGCCAGAACGACCCACGACGCTGCTCGCGAGGCCCCGCGGTGTTGCGCACACTGCCTCCTCGGGCCGCCGCCGCACAGCGAAACGCACTTCACGGGTCGGGCTGGAGGTAGGTTCCCGCGGTAAGCGCGGACGCGGTGCGTAGAATTGCCAACTCGTGAGTCTCACCCTCGGAATCGTCGGCCTGCCCAACGTCGGAAAGTCGACGCTGTTCAATGCGCTGACCAAGAACGACGTGCTCGCGGCGAACTATCCGTTCGCCACCATCGAGCCGAACGTCGGTGTCGTGCCGCTGCCCGACCCCCGCCTGGACAAGCTGGCGGAAATCTTCGGTTCCGAGCGCATCCTGCCCGCGACCGTGTCCTTCGTCGACATCGCGGGCATCGTGAAGGGCGCGGCCGAGGGCGCGGGCCTCGGCAACAAGTTTCTCGCCAACATCCGCGAGGCCGATGCGATCTGCCAGGTCGTGCGTGTTTTCGCCGATGACGATGTGGTGCACGTGGACGGCAAGGTCGACCCGGCCTCCGACATCGAGGTGATCGAGACGGAGCTTATCCTGGCCGACCTGCAGACCCTGGAGAAGGCCGTCCCGCGGCTGGAAAAGGAAGCCAAGGTCAAGAAGGACCGCAAACCGGTGGCCGACGCCGCCAAAGCCGCGCAGGACATCCTCAACTCCGGCAAGACGCTGTACGCGGCGGCCGCCGACAAATTCGACGCCGAACCGCTGCGCGAACTGTCCCTGCTGACCACCAAGCCGTTCCTGTACGTCTTCAACGCCGACGAATCGGTGCTGACCGACGACGCCAGGGTGACCGAGCTGCGCGCGTCGGTCGCCCCGGCCGACGCCGTGTTCCTCGACGCGAAGGTCGAGTCCGAGCTGCTGGAACTGGACGCCGAGTCCGCCGCCGAGCTGCTGGAGTCCATCGGCCAGACCGAGCCCGGCCTGCACGCCCTGGCCCACGCAGGCTTCCACACCCTCGGCTTGCAGACCTACCTCACCGCGGGACCGAAAGAAGCCCGCGCCTGGACAATCCACCAGGGCGACACCGCCCCCAAAGCCGCAGGCGTCATCCACACCGACTTCGAGCGCGGCGTCATCAAAGCCGAAGTCGTCTCCTACGCCGACCTCGTCGCCGCAGGCTCCATGGCCGCCGCCAAAGCCGCAGGCAAGGTCCGCATGGAAGGCAAGGAGTACACCATGCAGGACGGCGACGTCGTCGAGTTCAGGTTCAACGTGTAGTAGGCGCAGCGGCAGTTACCAAGACTCGCGCCGCGAAGGAAGAATGCCCCAGCGGCATAATCTGCTAAGGACCAGAGGCTGGCCTGGGACACTGCGCCAAGCATAACGCGGGAGAGTTGATCGTGATCGAGGTCATGGCAGCAGGCTAGTGGTCGGCGACCGGGGTGTTCTGGCAGAAGGTCAGCAGCCAGCGGCCGCCCTCCTTGGTCATGCCGTACAGGGGCGTACCTTCGGCCTCGAGCTCGTCGGCGTGGTTGAAATACTGCTGACGGACCTTGACCGCAGCCACGTCCGGTCGGATGAAGCGAATGAACGAGGGCTCGTAGGTGGCGTAGCCGTCTTTGGTGGCGCCGGGCAGCACCGCGCGGGTGAATTCGGAGATCTCCGTGAGCCCGTTGAGAAACTTGCCGCCGCCGGTGGTCCAGATTGCGTCAGGGTGGAACAGGGCGAGAAAGGCGTCCGCGTCCTCGGCACGCTGTGCCTTGGCCACCGCGGCCACGACGGCGTGGATAGCGGCGATGTCGTCGGCCTGATCAAGACTTGGAGTTGTCATTCCGCCATCTTCGTTCCTCAACCTTTCTCGAGGTCAACGACCAGGGTCAACCTAGGCGTTCAGGGCCGGTGTTACTGTTGCGGCCCTGTCATTGCACGATTGAGGAACCGATGTTCAAGCTCTTCGCCGCGGGTGCGGCTGCCATTACCGCGACTGCTGTGCTGATGGTTGCGCCCGGCGCGCCTGCCTACGCCAAGTCGCCCAGTTGTGCCAAGGCCATCGCGGTTGTCAATGCCGCGGTCAACATGACCGGCGGCAACCTGGACAAAGCTACCCAGGACAAGGTCGCCCAGAAGCTGCGGACATATGCCGAGCTGACCGGCGGCGAGGAGAAGGCCGCCATTCTCGGCTATGTCAAGGCGCTGACCGACGACAGTGTCTCCAGCCTCGACCCGGCGACCGCCGAGCTCAATCGCGTCTGCGGCGGCTGACGTTCCGGCGCGTCGGGAGAGCGCACACTTCTCTCGGGGAATGCGAGTTTGCGCGGGTTTCCATCGCATAGTGTGCGCTCTGCCGACCCGGCCCAACTGCGCGGGGCATTCTGGAGAGATTGTTGAGACGTGTCAGGCGTTCGGTTCCAACGCTTTGGAAGTCTCTTTCGAAGTCGCCGCCGTGTCGGCCGACTCCAGGTCCTGGGGCGCTGGGGTTGGGGACGGCTCCGGAGACTTGGACGGTTCCGAGGGCTTGGACTCGCCTGCCATGGCCTTCTTCGGCGGGCCCTCGAGGGCGTGCTCCATGTGGACCGCGCCGAGTTCGATCATGCGGACGGCGCCGCCGGTTTCCTGGTGCCTGCGAGCCCATTCCGAGATGGACTCGTATGCGGCGTGATCCATGAAGTCGACGTAGGTCTCGACGGTGACGTCGACCCCGGCCGGGACCGTCGACAGCGCCTTCGACAGCTTCGGCAGCGCCAGGAAGGTGCATGAGCCGGTGATGTCGACGTGCCACTCGTCGGTGTGCGAGCCGCGCGGGGCCGCGTGCACCTCCACCTTCGCGATCCGCCACAGCAGCAGCGCCAACGCGATGGCCAGTCCGACCAGAACGCCTTCCAGCAGGTTCAAGAACACCACCCCGAGCACCGTCGCGGCGTACACCAGCAGATCCCCGGTGCGGTGCGCGAGCTTGATGTGGGCGACCTTCACCAGCTGCAGGCCGACGAAGATGAGCAACCCGGCCAGCGCCGATTTCGGAATCTGCTCGACCAGCCCCACCAGGGCGACCGAGAACAGCAGCACCCACACTCCGTGCGCCACTGCCGAGAAGCGAGTCCGCGCGCCCGCGAAGACGTTGGTGGAGCTGCGCACGATGACGCCGGTGACCGGCAGGCCGCCGACTAAGCCGGACAGGAAGTTCGCCGAGCCCTGGCCGACCAGCTCGCGGTCGAAGTTGCAGCGCGGCCCGGAGTGCATCTTGTCCACCGCCACCGCCGACAGCAAGCTCTCCACGCTGGCGATCAGAGCCACGGTCAGCACGCCCGTCAGGATGCCGCCCCAGTTGCCCTGCGGCAGCGACGGCAGCTCCACGGCGTTCAGCAGGGAGCCGGACAGCTCGATGCGCGGCAAGTCGGTGAATTGCAGCGACAGCAGCGTGCCGATGATCACGGCGACCAGCGGGCCGGGAATCCGGCGCACCTGTTCGGGGACGAAGCGCCAACCGACCAGGATCGCCAGCACGACGCCGCCGATCAGCACGGAGTGCCCGTGCACGTTGATGATCTGGCTCGGCAGCTGAGTGAGGTTGTGCCAAGCCTTGCTGGCGGGGTTGCCGCCCAGCAGCACGTGCGCCTGTTGCAGCGCGATCGTGATGCCGATGCCCGCCAGCATCGCGTGCACCACGACTGGTGCGATCGCCAGGGCGGCGCGGGCAATTCGACTCAGGCCGAACAAAATCTGCAGCAGCCCCGCGCAGGCGGTGATGAAGCAGGTTGTCCTCCAACCGAAGTTCTGGATAAGCTCGGCAACCACCACCGTCAATCCCGCTGCGGGACCACTGACTTGGAGCGCAGAGCTGCCCATGAGGCCCGCGACGACGCCGCCGATTATCGCAGCTAGTAGACCCGCCTCCACGGGGGCACCGCACGCAATGGCGATGCCAATCGAAAGTGGCAGGGCCACAAGGAAAACGACGATCGACGCGGGGAGGTCGTAGCGAAGGATATCGCGAACCGACAAGGTCGTGTCTCTGGACATAGCTCTCCTAAGCCGAACTCGCGCACGTCGATTCGGTTATCGGGGGGACATGTTCGTAGAGCGGCCAAGTGGCAACTGCACTACATCGAGGGTATGAGCAGAGCCTGAGCAGACGCTGAGAAGACCTCCCGTTTCACAACTAAAGTCAAAAGCACTTAATGTGATCACCATCACATTAGCCTAACTGGACTTCTCGGACCAGTAGGTACTCACGGTACTGGCAACCTTTCAGCGGCCGGGGTCAGCGCTCCAACAGCGGGAGCTCGATTGCGGGACATTTGTCCATCACCATGAGGGCTCCCGCCGAGGTCACCCGGTTGTACGCCTTCTCGTCGACGACGTCGAGCTGGAACCAGACCGCCTTCGCACCGATCGCCACCGCCTCGTCGGCGACGGCGCCCGCCAATTCCGAGTTCACGAACACGTCAACCACGTCAACAGGGAACGGAATGTCGCTTAAGCTCCGGTAGCCGGTCTCGCCGTGCACCGTCTCCGCCTTCGGATGCACCGGAATCACCCGTTTGCCGTCTGCCTGCAATACCTGCGCCACCCGGTAGGCCGCCCGCGAGGTGTTGTTCGAAAGCCCGACCACCGCCCAGGTGTTCCCCGTCTCCCGCAGAATCCTGCGCACCGTGTCAGCATCGCCGTAGGTCATGACTCGTCCAACGACCTCCCCAGCCGAGCCATTCCACGCCCGAAACATTGTCCGGAATGACCCATGAGTTGCGTTCAGCGCACGTCATGGGTCGTTCTGGAGGTTGTTTTAGCGGTGCTGGAGCTGGGCGTGGAGGTGGCGGGCCATGGCGGCCCCGAGCTGCGGCGGGACGGCATTGCCGATCTGGCGGGCGATCTGGGTCTTGCCGCCCTCGAACTCGAAGTCGTCGGGGAACGACTGCAGGCGCGCGGCCTCGCGGTGGGTGATCGGGCGGTCCGCCTCCGGGTGCAGGTAGCGGCCCTTCTCCGGCTTGAAGAACTCGGTGCGGATCGTGAGCGCGGGTCGATCCCACCACAGCCTGCCCATGACGTCCGCGGTGCCGGTGGGCTTTTCCGCCCAGCACCGCGGCAGCAGGTCCGGGCGATTGCGGGCCAGGTCGAAGCGATTGCCGCCGGGCGGGATCGCGCGGTAGCGGGCCAGGCTCATCGGCCGCGCCGTGCGGCCGAAGTGCAGATCCT
>JABFVX010000119.1 GCA_013362555.1 Mycobacteriaceae bacterium | reverse complement strand
GATCACACCCATATGCGCCAGCAGCGCGAACAAGCCTTCCTCGGCGAACACGTAGCCAGAAGAAAGGATGTCATCGACGACTCGACGGTCCGCGTCGATGCTCGATCGAGCGGCCCACCACAGAATCGCTTCAACTACTGGACGCCTCTCGCCGGCCGAAACGTCCCTGTCCGGCTCTTCGGTCCGACCGGATAGGCCATACGCCGGACCCGATTCCTCGTTGAACAGCCACCGGAACCGCTCCCGGCCACCGTCCCACCCGACCAACATCGCCACATCGCTGTCCATCACCACCGCGGTCAGCATCGGGCCGTCAACCTGAGACCACGGCTGCGGCCGCAGCCGTGGATCACCCGCCCGAGTCACGTACGCCGACCAACCGTCTGCCGCACCCCGAGCATTATCCCAGCCACCCCGCACGACAGGCGATTCACCAGTCAGGCTGATGACGTATGCAGCCCACAAACCCACAATGCTCTCCTCGCGACCGTGCCCTCATGGCCCGCCGCCGCACGCGCCCGCAAGCCCGTCCCTGTGATTTCCACCCGTGGTGGCGATGCCCTGAGCGAATCGTAGATAGGACGTTATGGAGCTGTTGCCAACGCGTTGTGCAGGTTTCGGGCGGCCGAGGCGAATTGGCTCCCGCCCCCACGGCCGGCGGCGGCGTCGAGCCCTTCGACATGGTCTCGGCGGCCGAGGGTGCGTGCGCATTGTTCGGCGAGCTGGAGGATGTCGGTGGTGCCGATGTGCGGGGAGGGCGCCGAGGCAGATCTGCCAGGCGGTGTCGACGGCGCCTGCCTCGGCCGCGTCTCGGAGGACTCGGGCCGCGCGTGTGAGGACGAGGGAGCCTGCGCAGACGGTGTCGCCCAGGTGCCCACCGACTGCGCGCCAGTCGACCTCGTTTCCGAAGGCGAGCAGCGCGTCGACGGCAGCGACCCGATCGGCGGCGTCGGGGACGGTCATGCCGTAGACGATGGCAAGCTGGGTGGCCGGGCCGGTCGGCCCGTGGTTCTCCGCCAGCAGCGGCAGGAGTTGCGTGTGGTCGCCGACGCCGCCCCGACTGTCGGCGGCCACGGCCAGCCCTGTCACCGCCCAGGCGGCCACCACTTCTCGGTGCGAGGGGAGGGCGGCTGCCCATAGCGTCTCGTTGGATATCCAATGTGATTGCGGCTGTTCGTACCGTGGCAGCGTGAACAAGGCGGTCTCGATCGGGCTGACGTTCTGGGGCGGCTCGATGGTGACGGCGACCCGGCGTTCTGGCAGCGGAGCCATCCACCGGTAGCGCCCGCCCTTGCCGTGTTGTGCGTACGCGATCACGACCGGGTCGACGTGACCTTTCCGCAGTTGTCGTGCGACCATTTGCCCTGCGGGGCTGGTCAGCTGTTCTGCGCGGCGGCGGACGTCGCCGCCGGGGTCTTCGCGCGGCAAGCGCAGGAGCGCCTGGCTGAGGTCGACTCGCCACGGTTGCCAGCCGTCCCGTTCCGCTTGTGACATCCGGTCGACGAGAACCGCGGGATCGAGGTGGCCATTGCATCGCGTGGGCGTGGCCACCAGTCGTGGCACTGGGCTTCGCCGAAGGTACAGCTGGGTGGCGAGTAGGCGCATCTCCATCAGTGTCGCCGGTGAGCGTTCCGGGTCATGCAGAGGCTGAGCGAGGGGGTGGTCGTCGTGCAACCCGCCGAAGGCTTCCTCGAGCCGCATCGGTGTCCGCAGGGGCGGCTCCAGCAGGTCGAACAGCATCATCCCAAGTCGAAGCCAATACCCGTTCGCCCAACTGCTTTGCAGGCTGTCGCGGCGGCACTCGACGACCGGCCGAATCGCGGATCTCAACGCTTCGTGGTCGCGTCCGTACATCTCGATCAGTGCAGCGAGGACGCGTTCCATCGTGGCGACCGAGCCGTCGCCGCTCAGCATCGCCGCGAGTTCTTCGGCGGCCGCGGCCGGGGTGGTGATCGGTGGTGGCATCTCCGGCACGATGGGCCCGACGGGCGGCGCGAGGGGCAAGGGCGCCGGCGTCGCCGGCTGTGCGAGGGTGGCGAGCAGGTCCGCTTTCCGTTCCGGATGGCACCTGGCCGCCTGGCGTACCCAGGTCGTTTGGGTTTTGACGAGGCCCTTTTCCTTGCGCTGCAAGATGGTTGCGGCGATCGCGAGGAGTGTGTCGGTCTCAAGTAGCCCGGCCTCGTCGGCCTTACGCAGGCAGCGTTGTGCCATGGCGACTACGGTGCCGAGGTCGGCGGCGACCAACGCCGTGTAGTCGGAAATCCGGATACCGATCTCTTGTGGTGTGACCGCGAGTTCGTTGTGCAGGGTGATGAACGGGCGGAGGTTGCCGGGCCGTCCTCCGCGCAGCAGCAGAGCCACGCAGCCGTCGATGAGCATGGTGCGGATGGCGGGATCGTTCGAGGCAAGCTTCAGCAGCGCGGTGTTGAAGCCGGTTCCGAAGAATGTGAACTCCAGCTCTGAGCCCAGGCCGTCGTCCTCGAACAGCATGGGCAGCAGTACG
>JABFVX010000075.1 GCA_013362555.1 Mycobacteriaceae bacterium | reverse complement strand
TGTCGCGCCTGCGCCCGCGGCCCGCCCGGCCGCGCCGCTCGCCATCGGACTGCGGGCCGCGCCGACGCTGCTGCTCGGCCGGGAGGCGGACCTCAACGCGCTGGACATGCTGCTCGACACCGCGCGGGTCGTGACCGTGCTCGGCCCCGGCGGCACCGGGAAAACGCGGGTCGCCAACGAAATCGGGCTGCGGCGCGGCTCCGCGCTGCCGGTGGTGTTGGTGGAGTTGGCCGCCGTACGCAGCGGCGAGGACGTGGTTGCGGCGATCAGCTCGGTCCTCGGCCTCGGCGAGGTGGAGCGCGCCAAGCCGACGAGCCTGGCCCCCACCCGGATTCACACCCCGATGCAGCGGCTGCGCGACGCGCTGTCGGAGCGCCCGTCGCTGCTGATCCTGGACAACTGCGAGCATCTCATCGAGGCCGCCGCCGAGGTGGTGGCCGATCTGGTCACCTCGTGCGAGGGGCTTCGCGTGCTGACCACCAGCCGCTCGCCACTGATGATCGCCGCCGAGTCGGTGTACCCCTTGGCGCCCTTGCAGATCGACGAGCACGGCTCGCCCGCCACGGAGCTGTTCATGTCGCGGGCCAGGGCGGTGCGGCCGTCGGTGCGACTGGAGCCCGGGCACGTCGCCCGGCTGTGCCGCACTCTCGACGGGCTGCCGCTGGCCATCGAACTGGCCGCCGCGCGGGTGCGCACCATGAGCGTGGAAGAGATCAACGCCGGGCTGTCGCAGCGATTCTCGCTGCTGCGCAGCGGCGATCGCACGTCGCCGTGGCGACACCGCACGCTGCATGCGGTCATCGACTGGAGCTGGAATCTCCTCGACGAGTCACAGCAGGCCGCGCTGCGGCGATTGTGCCGGTTCCCGGCGGGATTCACGATGGCGGCGGCCCGCGCGGCGGCAGGCTGGGGCGAAGCCGAGGACATCGAGTTCGCGGTAGAGGGATTGGTGAACCAGTCTCTGTTGACGGTCATCGAGGACCAGGGCGGTCAGGGCATTCGCTACCGAATGCTGGAAACGGTGCGGGAATACGGCGAAGAGCAGTTGGCCGCGGCCGTCGAAGCCGACGACGTGATGCGCCGGATGGCAGTGTGGGCACAGGATTTCACCTCCGAACAACTCGTGGTGTTCCGTGCGGGCAGACAGGCGGACGCGGTGCGCGCCATGCTCGCCGAACAGGAGAACCTGCTCGCGGTGCTGCGCCACCAGATACTGGAAGGACGCGCGAACCGGCCCGTTTACCAGGTCTTCGCCGCGCTCGGCGGGCTCTGGCTGCTGCGCGGGCACCACTCCGAGCTGGTGAGCTGGTCGCCCCGGATCATCGAACTCGGACCGCTCGAGGCGGACGTGCCGTTCGACGTCGCGACGTCGGCGCTCACGCTGATCGCGGGCCACCTCATGCTGGTCGGCAGCGTCCGGGACGCGGTGCGTGCGCGAATATGGCTGCGCCGCTTGCTCGCCGACCCGGGCGAGCACACCGAGGTGGCGCTGTTCCAGGCCCGGATGCTGTGCTGGCCCGTCCGCGACCACCGCGGGCTGGCGCGCATGCTGGCCCGCAGCGCCAGGTCGGCCGACCGGGCGACGCGCCTGGCGGCGTTGATCGTCCGGGCCAACGCCCACGAGAACAACGGCAGCATCGCCGCTTCGCTGCGGGATGCACTGGTGGCGTTGCCGATTGCCGAGGCGGTCGGGGACGTGCACTCCGCCACGATGGCGTGTCAGCACATCGCGGGAGTCTACGGGCAGACCGCGCGCTACCGCGAAGCGGCTGAGTACTACCGCCGCGGGGTGGCGGGTTTCCGGCAGCTGCACGCCCACGACGAGGCAGACCAGTACGCGATCTTCATGGCGGGGGCGCTGATCGGCTCGGGCAGCATTGCCGAGGCCCGCCAGGTGCTCGACTCGATCAGCCCCGAAATGGAGCGCGAGGCGGACGGCCCGGGCCGAGCCGACGCCTTCAGCAGCAGGCGGCGGGAGATCCTCTGGTCGGCCCGCGGCGAGCTGCTGCTGGCCGAGGGCGATGTCGAGCGCGGCCTCGCCGATCATCGCCGGGCGCTCGCGGCGAGCCAGTGGCCCGCGCAAGGCGGTTTGGTCGGCCCCTTCGGCCTGTTGCTGGCGGCCGGAATGGCGGGCGCGCACATCCTGCACGGCCGGTTGGCCGAGGTGAGCACGACCATCGCCGAAATGGCGGACTACATGGACCGGCAGTTCGCGCAGCCGTTCAGCGACGTGCCGCAGCTGGGAGCGGCAGTGGTCGCGGTGGGCAGCTACCGGATCGCCGCGGGCGTCGCGGACGATACCGGGGTGGAGCTGCTCGCGCTGGCGCCGAGACTGCAACCGCGCCAAGACCTTCCGTCGATGCTGCTGGAACGCCACCACCGGGCTGCCCGAGCCGTCGTCGGCGACGCGGCATTCGACGCCGCACTGCGCCGCGCCGCCCGCCTGCCCCGCGCGGCCGCCATCCCCCGAGCTCTGGAACTGCTCCGCAAGAGACCCTGAAGGCCGTACA
>JABFVX010000142.1 GCA_013362555.1 Mycobacteriaceae bacterium | reverse complement strand
GGCCCGGTCCACCGCCACTCCGCGTTCGACTCGGCCTTTGTGGGGCGGCAACTGCGCCAACCCGCCCTCAGCCGCGCGGATGACGCTCTCATACTTCGCAATCCGGGCAGGCTCACCGGACCACAATGCCGCGTTCATGTCCGGCCAGTAGGCGCCGACGGTATAGCCCCGCACCCCCGCAAGCCCGGCGAACGGCATTGCGCGGTACTGCGGCTTGTCGTCGAGCAACAGTGTCATTTGGCGCTGGGCGCCTTCGTATGAGCCGGTCAGTCGCTCGTAGGCCGCGGGGAAGTCGGCGTACGCTCGGGCCGTGTCACTGTTCGGCGCACTCGCCTGTGCGGCCGCGAGCACCGCCTGGTCCGAGTCGTGTCCGGCGAGCAGGATCTCGATGTCGAACGGAATCGTCTGGCCGCCGCCCTGCTTGAAATAGAGACCGACCGAAGGCACGGAGTCACCGCTGGGACGGAGCGGTTCGGCTAGGCCGGTGTACGTGTCGATCTTGAATACGCGCTCGTTGCGGCTGGTGACGATATAAGGCGCCTCATCCACACCCGCTCGGTCCATGACCAGAACCGACGCTCCGTCGCCGCGGCGGGCCACGCTCGCCATGATTTGCGTGTCCGACGGCAATCGCAGCAGGCGAGCTGTTTCCAGCTGCCGCGGATCGACCACATCCCTGCGGTATAGGTCGCGCAGCGTTTGAGCCGCACCCTCCAGCGGACCGTCGGCGCGCACGTCCGCGGGCCGTGCGTCGGCAAGACCTGACCGAACGTCGTCGGTGAGTCGCCGCACCGTCGAATCGAACTCCGCCTTGTGGTCTGCCCAAGCCGCGGCCCCGGGCTCGTCGCCTGCTGCCAGGAGCTCTTCGTGGAACTTCGTGGCGAGCGCGCTGTCCAGCGACGCGTCGAGGCGTTCTCGGGCAGCCGCATTGACCTGCCGGTGCGCTTCCGGAGCCGCAGCCCGGTCCAGCGACCACAACCCGATAGCGGGGTTACGGTCCTGCTCCGGAAGGCGTTCCCAGACAGCGCGCTTGGCTGCCGTGCGGGATTGGCGATCAGCCGGGTCGGCCCAAATCTCGGCGGCCCAGGGAGGCTCGGCCGCAAGAGGCGCTCCGTCGGCGGCCGCTCTGGTCTGCGACGCCTGGTGTGAGCGAACGGCTGTCAATCCGCCCGCCAGACCTTGTGACAGCCCACCCAGCAGTGCCGACCCTGTGAGATGGAATTGTCCGGTGACTGGCATCGCCGCGGCTGAACCGGCGAACACGCCTGCAACACCGCCTGCCGCGGCGGCCACCGGCAGCGCGGCTCGTCCCAGGAACGGAGCGGCCCGTGCTGACAACGTCCCGCCGACGTGGCCGCCCGCGACCGCACCCATGCCCTGCAAACCCATTGCGGCAACAGATTTCGTGTCGACGCGGGCGCGATTGCCGCGCAGCACCTGAACCTCTTGAATCCCCAGGTCCAATGCCGCGCTACCGAGACCGAACGCTCCTCCCAGCAGCCCGACCCGAGCCGCGGCCGCACCGGCGCCTTCGAGGCCGAGCCTGAAAACGCACTTTTCCAGCATCTGCAGAAAGGTCGCACGCGCTTTGGACAGCAGCGCGATCCCCGGCACTGCGCCCACGCCGCCACTGGAGACGAGAAAGGCCACTTGGTACGCGACTATCACACCGAAAACAGCCATCTCCCACAAACTTTTCTCGGTGTCGGCAGCCGCTTGCCTGCATTGGTCCGCGATGCCGTAACAGAAGTCGCGCTGTTTGGTCTGAATGACAGCCAGTTGCCGGACATGGTCGTACGCCGAATCCCCGGCGCCACCCGCGACACTCGAAATCAATTGACCTGCACCGGTCACTGTCCGTTGATGACATGCGTTCCAGACATCACCACATGAGCGCCACGCGTCCTCCAACCGCCGCATCGCACCGACGCGCATCTTCGGAAGATCCCCGCCGAAGACCGCCCACTGGATGGGCGTAGGCATCTCGTCGAGCAGCTGCTGCACCGCGTCGGTGGGGGCAATGGGTCCAGGCATATCGACTCACCCCGCCTCCAAATCTGCGAACACTAGTGTCCACAATAGCCTCGCGGGCCCGCGTCCTCCGCAGCCCGAACACAGCGGCCGGCTCTACGTCCACACCCGTATCGCGTGTCTACACCCGCAGCTGCGGGTGTAGACACGCGATACGGGTGTGGACTATTCAGCGGTCAGATGACGGTCGAGGACCGGGGCAATACGGTCGATGAGGTCGGCGACCGGGGTTGAGGCGACCGGTTCCACCGCGAGGACATAGCGGAGGTAGGCGATGCCGAGCAGCTGGCCCATCGCCAAGTCGACGCGCAGCTCGGCATCAGGTCCGCGCACCGCGGCGGACAGCGCTGGGTAGAGCTGGCCTTGGAGGAATTCGCTTGTCAGCGCGGCGGATTCGGGGTGGGTTGCGGCGCCGCGCAGCACCGCCAGCAGCGGCCCGCGCGAGTGCGGGCGCTCCCATGCGCCGAAGAACACCCGCGCGAGCCGCAGTCCGATGCCGTCCGGGTCGGTCCCGAGCTGGGCGGCCACGTCGGCAGGGTCGAGCGGGAACTCCACAGCGGCGTCGAACAACGCGGCCTTGCCGCCGAAATGGTGGCTGATCATCGCCGGATCCACCCCGGCCGCGGCCGCGATCGCCCGCACCGACGTGCCCTGATAGCCCCGCTCGGCGAACAGCGGGCGGGCGGCGTCCAGCACCGCTTGGCGCGTGTCGATCTTGCCGGGCCGTCGACCTTTGGGAGGCATGCGGAAAATTCTACAGGTGTTGATTTATGGCCGCCGCCATGGGTAACCTGAGGTCACCTAATTCAACAAGCGAGGAAATTACGATGCCCACGCCACGCTGGATCGCACACCTCAACCGCATCGGCCTCAACCGGCTCACCCGGTTCATCGCCCCGTACTCCCCCGGCTGGGGGCTCGTCATCCACCGCGGCCGCAAGTCGGGGAAGGTCTTCCACACCCCGCTGTGGGTCTTCCGCCGCGGCGACACGTTCGTCATTGCGCTGACCTACGGTTCCCGATCCGACTGGGTGCGCAATGTGGTGGCCGCCGACGGCTGCGAACTGCGAACCCGCGGGAAGCACTACGTCCTCACCGAACCCCGGGTGTATCAGGACCGCACCGCCGCCGCCATGCCCCTTCCCATCCGCGCCATGCTCCGCTGGGTCCTGCGCGCCCCCGAGTTCCTCACCTTCGCCCCCGCCAAGCCCGCCTAACTTTCCGGAATGACCCGTTGTGTGCGTTTCGCGCCGCGAGACGGCGGCCGAAGAGGCAGCTTGCGTAACCACGCAGGGCCTCGCGAGAGCACCCTCCAAAGGAGCACGTAACGGGTCATTCCGGAGCGTAGGGATTTCCGCTGAAGGTCTCGTGGTGGACAGCCTCCGAAAGAGGGCGGCCTGCACGCCATCCGAAGCGCTCGAGGTCGGGGACGCGCTGGAATTCGCGGACCGGGCCGACGCAGAGCCAGGCAATGGGACGAGTGCCCGCGGGGGCCTGGATCAGCTCGGCGAGGAACGGCTCTTCGTAGAACGACACCCAGCCGACCCCGATGCCCTCGGCGGCGGCCGCCAGCCACAGGTTCTGGATGGCCAACACCGCCGAGTAGACGCCGGTCTCCGCGACCGTCTGGCGGCCGAGCACGTGCGGGCCGCCGCGCCCGTGGTTGTAGGTCACCACGACGCCGGTGCCCGACTCCTCGATACCCTCGATCTTGATCGGGTCGAAGGTCGCCGCCCGCTCCGGCTCCAGGCTCTCGGCGAAGCGCCCGCGCTGCCGGGCCACATGGGCGGCGAACGCGCTCAGCGTGGCGCGCGCCCGCACCACCACGAAATCCCACGGCTGGCTGTTGCCGACACTGGGGGCCTGGTGCGCGGCCGCCAAGAGGCGCAGCAACACCTCGTCGTCCACGACAGCGCCGGTGAACTCGGCCCGGACGTCGCGCCGCAACCGGATAGCGTCGTACAACTCCATGGCTGCGACACTAGCGGTGTGCAGTTGAATGACCTGATCGACCATCTGCCCGCGGGCGCCGTGCTCACCGACCCCGACCTGCTCGCCTCCTACCGGCAGGACCGGGCGCTCGACCCGGACGCGGGCACCGCGCTGGCAGTGGTCCGCCCCCGCACGACCGCCGATGTCGCGACGACACTGCGGTGGGCCGGCGCACACGGCGTCCCGGTGGTGCCGCGCGGCGCGGGCTCCGGTCTGTCCGGCGGCGCCACCGCCCTCGACGGCGGCATCGTGCTGTCCACCGAGCTGATGCGCGATATCGCGGTCGATCCGGTCACCCGCACCGCCGTGGTCCAGCCGGGCCTGTTCAATGCCGAAGTGAAGCAGGCAGCCGCCGCGCACGGACTCTGGTATCCGCCGGACCCGTCATCGTTCGAGTTCTGCTCGATCGGCGGCAACGCGGCCACCAACGCAGGCGGCCTCTGCTGCGTGAAATACGGCGTCACCACCGACTACATCCTGGGTCTCGAGGTGGTACTGGCCGACGGCTGCGTGGTGCGGCTCGGGGGACCGCGGTTGAAGGACTCGGCGGGCCTGTCATTGACCAAGCTGTTCGTCGGCAGTGAAGGCGCCCTCGGGGTGATCAGCGAACTCACACTGCGGCTGCTGCCCGCGCAACCGCCGCAGAGCACCGTGGTCGCGTCCTTCGCGACCCTGCCCGCCGCCACCGACGCGATCCTCGCCATCACCGGCGCACTGCGGCCGTCGATGCTCGAGTTCATGGACGACATCGCGATCAACGCCGTCGAGGACGAGATGCGGATGGGCCTGGACCGGTCCGCCGCCGCCATGCTGGTGGCCCGCTCCGACGCCCCCGGCGCCTTCGCCGCCGAGGAGGCCGCCGTCATGGCGCAAGCCTGCGAGCGGGCCGGCGCCACCGAGGTTTTCACCACCGACGACCAAGATGAAGGCGAAGCATTCACCGCCGCAAGGCGATTCGCGATTCCAGCGGTGGAGCGCAAGGGCCCGCTACTGCTCGAGGACGTCGGGGTGCCACTGCCCCGGCTCGCCGATCTCGTCACCGGAATCGCCGACATCGCCCGCCGCCGTGACGTTCTGGTGTCGGTCATCGCCCACGCCGGCGACGGCAACACCCACCCGCTGATCGTGCACGACCCCGCCGACGCCGACAACACCGCCCGCGCACACCAGGCCTTCGGCGAGATCATGGACCTGGCGATCAGCCTCGGCGGCACCATCACCGGCGAACACGGCGTAGGCAGGCTCAAGAAGGCCTGGCTCCCCGACCAAGTCGGCCCCGACGTCATGGCCCTGACCCGCCGCATCAAGGACGCCCTGGATCCCCTGGGCATCCTCAACCCCGGCGCCGTGCTGTAAAACCTTGTCCAGAATGACCCGCGAGGTGCGTTGGACGCACGTTACGGGTCATCCTGGAAGTTCTTAGCCGGCGGGCGTGACGTTGACGCGTTTCCGAACGGCGTGCGCCGCGGCGCGGGCGACCTGTATCGCGGCGGCGAGAGTGAGGCCGCAGAGCACGACAAAGGTAATGATCCAGTGCGCGTGGGTGTGCGGGACATACCACCACACCACGACGAAGACGACCGTCCCGAGCATGACCAGCAGGTCTCGACTGATGCCTTGGTACAACTGGGCGGATTCCTGCAACTGGATCGCACGCTCCTCGGAACTGAGGAGATCGTCGACCCGACGATCGACGAGCGCCCGCAACCGGTCACGCCGACCCCTGTCGTCCGCGGACAGCCGCTCGAGCAGATCCATGTCCCTCATGATGGTGGTCCGCACATCCGGCCCCTTGAAATTGCCGGTGACGGCGCCGAACAGCGCGCCCGCGGCAATCGGCGCGGTACCCAGCACCAACTCCGCCAATCCCATGCCCGCCTCCTCCCGAACCCACTTCCGCAAACCCGGTCGTCGATAGTAGACGATCAATTCGCGACTGGTCGGTTCGAGTCATCGGGCAGTCGGAGTCGGCAGACCGCACACTTTCCTCCGAAAATGCGCACCTGCGCCGGTTTTCCCCGCCTACTGTGCGCCCTCCCGACCTAGCCCAGGCCCGATTTGCGTCCGGGCACACAACTGCACTCGGCCACAGCACTGGCCGCCGAGCCAGCGGCGAGCAGCTCGCCTCCGCGACTACCCCTTGAGCAGCGCCCGGGACATGACTACCCGCTGGATCTGGTTGGTGCCTTCGTAGATCTGGGTGATCTTCGCGTCGCGCATCATGCGCTCGACGGGGAAGTCGGTGGTGAAGCCTGCGCCGCCGAACAGTTGCACCGCGTCGGTGGTGACTTCCATGGCCACGTCCGAGGCGAAGCACTTGGACGCGGCGGAGATGAAGCCGAGGTTCGGCTCGCCGCGCTCGGCGCGGGCGGCGGCGGAATACACCATCAGCCGGGCCGCCTCGATCTTCATCGCCATGTCCGCGAGCATGAACTGCACTCCTTGGAAATCGGCGATTTTCTGCCGGAACTGCTTGCGCTCCTTGGTGTAAGCCAGCGCCGCGTCGAACGCGCCCTGTGCGATGCCGACGGCCTGCGCGCCGATGGTGGGGCGGGTGTGGTCCAGCGTCTGCAGCGCGGTCTTGAAGCCGGTGCCGGGCTCGCCGATCATCCGGTCGCCGGGGACGCGGCAGTTCTCGAAATACAGTTCCGCGGTGGGCGAGCCCTTGATGCCGAGCTTCTTCTCCTTCGGGCCGACGACGAAGCCCGGGTCGTCCTTGTGCACGACGAACGCGGAGATTCCGTTGGCGCCCTTGTCCGGGTCGGTCACTGCCATGACGGTGTACCAGGTCGACTTGCCGCCGTTGGTGATCCAGCACTTGGAGCCGTTGAGAATCCAGTCGTCGCCGTCCTGCTTGGCGCGAGTACGCATGGACGCGGCGTCCGATCCGGCCTCGCGCTCGGACAGCGCGTACGAGGCCATCGCCTCGCCCGCGGCCAAGGTCGGCAGCACCTGCTGCTTGAGCTCCTCGGAGCCGTTGAGGATCAGCCCCATCGTGCCCAGTTTGTTCACAGCCGGGATCAGCGACGACGACGCGCAGACCCGCGCGACCTCTTCGATGACGATGCAGGTCGCCACGGAGTCCGCGCCTTGGCCGCCGTAGGCCTCGGGCACGTGGACGGCATTGAAGCCGGAGGCGGTGAGCGCGGTGAGCGCCTCTTCGGGGAAGCGGGAATGCTCGTCGACGTCCTTGGCGAACGGCATGATCTCTTTTTCGGCCAGCGCACGGATCGCTGCCCGCAACTCGTCGTGGTAGTCCTTGAGCTGGAACAGGCTGAAATCCGGGTTACCCGCCATGGTGCGCCTCCGCATAGACAGTCGTATATGGCACTCAGTGCCACAACTATAAGCCCCGGATGCCCTTCCCCGCGACTTGAGGGTCGTCACACCTGTCAGGCGGCGAAGCGGCGGCGCAGGTCGGCCAGGGCGGTGCGGGCCTGTTCGGGGGTGACGCCCGTCGCGCCGCGCACCATTCGGCGCAGCAGGTAGTTGTGGGTTCCGATGAGAGCCGCGGCGAACTGGACGTGGTCCAGGTCGGGCGCCTCCGGGAGCCGCTCACGCAGGTAATCCACGAACTGGCGCTGATAGCGGAAGGTCATGACGATCTCCCGCTCGCGCAGGGCCGGGATTTCGCGCAGTACCTCGTAGCGGCGGTAGGCGATCTCGCGCACCGCGGCGAAATGGTCGAACACCAGCAGCGCCGCCTCGCACACGGCGGCGCGGGGGTCGTCGCTCGGCTTGGCGAGATACTCGGCGACCTGGGCGAGCAGCGTCTCGTGGTCGGCGAAGACCACATCTTCCTTGGACCGGAACCGCCGAAAGAACGTGCGCCGCGAAATGCCCGCCGCCTCCGCGATCTCGTCGACCGACGTGGCCTCGTAACCCTGGTCGGCGAACAGCCGCAGCGCGTGCCCGACAACCTCCAGCCGCCTGCCCGCACTCGCTCCGCGCTGGTTACCCAAGGAGTTTTCGCTGCAGGGCGGCGTCCTTTTCGATGACCATGTTCTCCTGCTTGACCTGGAATCTCCGCATGCGCCGGTACAGGTCCGGGTCCGCGGTGGCGAGAATGCGCGCGGCGAGCAGCCCGGCATTGCGGGCGCCGCCGATGGACATCGTGGCCACCGGAACCCCGGACGGCATCTGCACGATCGACAGCAGCGAATCGACTCCGCGCAGGTTCTCCAGCGGCACCGGAACGCCGATCACCGGCAGCGGCGTGACGGCCGCGACCATGCCCGGCAGGTGCGCCGCACCGCCCGCGCCTGCGATGATCACCCGCAGTCCGCGGCTTGCGGCGTCGCGCGCGTAGTCGATCATCCGCTGCGGGGTGCGGTGCGCGGAAATCACGCCGACCTCGAACCGGATCTCGAACTCGGCCAGCGACACCGCGGCGGGCTCCAGCGTCGGCCAGTCCGAGTCGCTGCCCATGATCAGTCCGACCAGGGGGCCTTCGGTGTCGGACCGGTGCCACCGGTCGGCGAGGTTGATCTCTCCGGTCGAAAAGTCGCTGCTCATGACTGTGGTTCCCATTCCGCGTGTGCCATCCAGTGCGCGGCGCGCAGCGCCCGCCCCCGAACAGTCAGCAGATCGTCGCCGACGACGTTGACATGCCCGATTTTGCGGGCAGGCCGCTCTGCCTTGCCGTACAGGTGCACTTTAGCGTCGGGCATGGCCGCGAACAGGTGATGCAGCCGTTCATCCATGCTCATCGCGGGCGCGGCGGCCGCGCCGAGGATGTTCGCCATCACGGTGACCGGCGCCCGCGGCGTGGTGTCGCCGAGCGGATAGTCGAGCACCGCCCGCAGGTGCTGCTCGAACTGCGAGGTGACCGCGCCGTCCATGGTCCAGTGCCCGGAGTTGTGCGGGCGCATCGCAAGCTCGTTGACCAGCAGCTGCCCGTCGACCGCCTCGAAGAGCTCGACCGCCATCACTCCGACCACGCCCAGCTCCGCGGCCAGCCGCAGCGCGAGCCCCTCCGCCTGGGCGGCGCGCTCCTCGCCGAGCTCGGGGGCGGGCGCGACGACGACCGCGCACTGCCCGTCGACCTGCACCGTCTCCACCACCGGCCAGGTCGCGCCCTGGCCGTACGGGGACCGGGCCACCATGGCCGAAAGCTCGCGCCGCAGCGGCACCTTGGCCTCGGCCATCAGCGTGACGCCGTTGCCGAGCTGCTCGGCGACAATGGCGGCGGCGTCTTCAGCGGCCGCAGGCATCCAGACGCCCCGGCCGTCGTACCCGCCGCGAGTCGCCTTGAGCACGATCGGCCAGCCGTGCGCCGCCCCGAAGTCGAGGGCGTCGGACACCGCTTCGACCGGCGCGAACGCCGGAATCGGCACGCCGAGTTCGGCGAACTTGCGCCGCATGGCCAGCTTGTCCTGGGCGAATACCAGCGCCGTCGGCGGCGGGGCGACGTTGACGCCCTCCGACATCAGGATCTCGAGGTACTCGGTCGGCACGTGCTCGTGATCGAAGGTGACCACGTGCGATCCGACCGCCACCTTCCGCAGCGCGGCCAAGTCGGTGTGGCTGCCGAGCACGACGTCCGGGCTCACCTGCGCGGCGGGCTCGTCGAGCCGATCGGCGAGCACCCGCAGGCGCTGCCCGAGCGCCACCGCGGCCTGATGCGTCATCCTCGCCAGCTGCCCGCCGCCGATCATCGCCACCGTCGGCATCGCCCCGGATTCGCCCACGACCCGGCCCGGCGCAGGAGGAGGTAGCTGCGTAGTCACGGCACCAGATTACTGCCGCCCTCCTCGCCCCCGCCGCACGCCCGACCCTGCCCACCGACCCCATCAACTACCCTCACGTGGTGCCCGATTTCGAGAACACGCTCGTGCGACTGCCGGAACCGTTGCGGCGGATGCTGACCGAGCACCGCGAACTGTTGAAGTTCG
>JABFVX010000092.1 GCA_013362555.1 Mycobacteriaceae bacterium | reverse complement strand
ACGTCATGGGTCATTCTGGACAACTTCCGAATCTCTGAATCCCTGCTATGCACCTAGTTGCATATCACCCTGGGTTGCGGCTACTCTTCGGTCGTGGGATTGGAGCATGCGCTGCTGGTGAGCCTGTCGGAGCGGTCCGGCTCGGGCTATGAGCTGGCGCGCCGGTTCGACAAGTCGATCGGCTTTTTCTGGAACGCCACTCACCAGCAGATCTACCGCGTGCTCAAGCGGATGGACGAGGCGGGCTGGATCGCGGGCGAGGCCGTCACGCAGGACGGCAGGCCGGACAAGAAGGTCTACTCCGTCAGCCGGGCCGGTCGCTCCGAGCTGGCCCGCTGGATCGCTGAGCCGAGCGAGCCGGGGGCCCTGCGCAGCGAGCTCGCGGTGAAGGTCCGCGGCGCGGCGCACGGCGACCACGCGGCCCTGCGCGCCGAAGTGACCCGGCACCGGGACCGCCACCACAAGCGGCTCGAGGTGTACCGGCTCATCGAGAAGAAGGACTTTCCCGACCCGGCGGCCTTGTCCGGGACGGGCCTGCACCAGTACCTCGTGCTGCGCGGCGGCATCCGCGTGGAGACCGGGTTCGTCGAATGGTGCGACGAAATTCTGGCCGCGCTGCCGCCGGGGCGCGAAGCCGCGGCGGCTCACAGCCGCCGCGATCAATCACCCGAGAAAGGGACCCGATGAACGTCGCTTATCCGCACCTGTTCGCCCCGCTGGAGCTCGGGCGCACCAGCCTGCGCAACCGCGTCGTGATGGGGTCGATGCACACCGGGCTCGAAGACCGCGCCTGGGACACCAATCGGCTGGCCGCCTACTTCGCCGAGCGTGCCCGCGGCGGCGTCGGGCTGATCATCACCGGCGGCTACGCCCCCAACCGGCAGGGCTGGCTGCTGCCGCTCGGCGCGAAGCTGACCAACAAGACCGAGGCCTACCGCCACCGCGTCATCACCAGCGCGGTGCACCACGAAGGCGGCAAGATCGCCCTGCAGATCCTGCACGCGGGCCGCTACTCCTATATGCCCGGCATGGTGTCCGCCTCGGCCATCAAAGCCCCGATCAATCCGCTGCCGATGAAGCCGCGCGCCCTGTCGGACAAGGGCGTCCGCCAGACCGTGAAGGACTACGTGCGCTGCGCGGAACTGGCGAAGTTCGCGGGCTATGACGGCGTCGAGGTGATGGGCGGCGAAGGCTATCTGATCAATCAGTTCCTGGCGCCGCGCACCAACAAGCGCAAGGACCGCTGGGGCGGCTCGGCCGAAAACCGCCGCCGCTTCCCGCTGGAGATCGTGCGCGGCATCCGCGAAGCCGTCGGGCCGGACTTCGCCATCGTATTCCGGCTGTCCATGGCCGAGTTCGTCGAACACGGCCAGACCTGGCACGAGATCGTCGCGCTCGCCAAGGATCTGGAGTCGGCGGGAGTCGACATCCTCAACACCGACATCGGCTGGCACGAGGCCAGGGTGCCCACCATCGTCACGTCGGTGCCGCGCGCGGCCTTCGTCGACTTCACCGCGAAGATCAAGCAGGAAGTGGCGATTCCGGTGTGCGCGTCCAACCGTATCAACATGCCCGAGACCGCCGAGGAGATCCTCACCCGCGGCGACGCGGACCTGATCTCCATGGCGCGCCCGCTGCTGGCCGACCCGGACTGGGCCAACAAGGCCGCCGCGGCCCGCACCGACGAGATCAACACCTGCATCGCCTGCAACCAGGCCTGCCTGGACCACGCGTTCGTGCACAAGACCGTGTCCTGCCTGCTCAACCCCCGGGCCGGACACGAGACCGAACTGGTGCTGCTGCCGACCCGCCGGGCCAAGCGCGTCGCGGTCGTCGGCGCGGGCCCGGCGGGCCTGTCAGCCGCGGTGAATCTCGCCGAGCGCGGGCACCGCGTTGACCTGTTCGAGGCCGACGACAAGATCGGCGGCCAATTCGACATCGCCCGGCGCATCCCAGGCAAGGAAGAATTCGACGAGACGATCCGGTATTTCACCAGAAAGCTCGAAACTACCGGCGTGACAGTGCATCTCAATACCAAGGCCACCGCGGGCCAGCTCATCGACGCCGGTTTCGACGACGTGGTGCTCGCTACCGGCGTGCGGCCCCGAGTTCCGGACATCCCCGGCGTCGACCACCCGAAAGTACTCACCTACGCCGAACTCGTCCGCGAGAACAAGCCGGTGGGCAAGAAGGTCGCCGTGATCGGCGCGGGCGGCATCGGCTTCGACGTGAGCGAATTCCTCACTGTCGAAGGTCATCCCACGCTGAAGATCGACGAATGGAAAGAAGAGTGGGGCGTCACCGACGACCCCGACGCGCCCGGCCAGCTCGCCAAGCCGCGCCCCTCCCCCGCCGCCAGGGAAGTCGTTCTGCTGCAGCGCAAGTCGTCCTCCTTCGGCAAAGATCTCGGCAAGACCACCGGCTGGGTGCACCGAGCCGCGGTGAAGGCCAAGGGGGTCGAGCAGATCGGCGGCGTGAACTACGAACGCATCGACGACGCGGGCCTGCACATCAGCTTCGGCGAGAAGCGCGAACGCTCCCGAATCATCGCCTGCGACAACGTCATCCTCTGCGCAGGCCAGGAGTCCGTGCGCGACCTCGAAGGCCCGCTGGAGGCCGCGGGCGTGCCCGTCCACCTCATCGGCGGCGCCGATCTCGCCGCCGAACTGGACGCCAAGCGCGCCATCGACCAGGGCACCCGCCTGGCCGCAGCCCTGTGACGACCCGAGTCGACGACTGTTCGAACGAGGGACGCGTTCAGGGCCGCGGATCGCGGGTTCAGCCCATGCGGAGGTAGCCGGACCACGCCGTGAAGCCGTGGCCTTTGGCGTTGCAGAAGAAGCTGCCGTGGAAGCCGATCTCGCACGTCGATCCGAATGCCCGCAGCCGCGGACCCCACGGACCGCGTTCATTGGCGATCGCCGCGAAATCCGGGTTCCCGCCGGGGAGCGTGAACGGCGTCCCGCCGCCCATGCCGGGCAGCGCCGGCATCGCGGGGTTGTCGATGACGACCTGCCACACCGGGAACGGCACCGGAAGGTCGATGCCCCTGGTGAGCGCGGTGGTGCTGCCGGTATCGGTCTTGGTCAGGCTGATCGAGGCCAACGGCGGGTTGTACGGCGACGTGAGATCGCACCCGAGGCTGCCGTCCGGCGCGATCCGGCATTGGAACGCACCTGCACGGAAGAACACCGGGTCGTTGGGCCCGGCCTGCGCGCCTCCGGCGGCGGCGGTGAGCAAGCCCAGCGCCCCCACTGTTCCGAGCACTCTGACCAGAGACTTCTTCATTCGCGGCTCCCATCGTCGAAAGTCTGTGACGTGCCGGGCGTTCGGTCCGCAACCCGTCCGGAATGCCCGCTTCATCGTAGGACGTCCCGGGCCCTGCGGGCGGCGAACGGATGCGCGGGTCGCGGGCGGGAGCGGTAACACTAGGCTGGGCCGCGTGAGTGTTCCCGCACCTTCCGCCGACAATCGTGCCGTCGTCACCGGAGCCTCGTCCGGCATCGGCGCCGCGCTGGCCGCCGAACTCGCCGCCCGCGGCTACTCGCTGATCCTGGTCGCCCGCCGCGGCGAGGTGATGGCCGAACTGGCGGGCGAGCTCACCGCCGAGCACGGCGTCGCCGTCGAGGTCCGCGCCGTCGACCTGTCCGAGCCGCAGCCGCGCGCCGCGCTGTGCCAGGAGCTGGCCTCCCGCGACATCGCCATCCTCTGCAACAACGCGGGCATCGCCACCTTCGGCGCGGTCGCCGAACTCGACCCCGCCTACGAGCAGGCGCAGGTCCAGCTCAACGCCGTCGCCGTGCACGACCTGACGCTGGCGGTCCTGCCCGGGATGCTGGAGCGCCGCGGTGGCGGCATCCTCATCTCCGGGTCGGCAGCGGGCAACATGCCCATCCCGAACAACGCCACCTATGCGGCGACCAAGGCCTTCGCCAACACCTTCTCCGAATCGCTGCGCGGCGAAGTCGCTGGCCGCGGGGTGCACGTCACCTTGCTCGCCCCCGGCCCGGTCCGCACCGACATCCCGGACCCCGCCGACGCCTCCATCGTCGACAAGATGGTCCCCGACTTCCTCTGGGTCGACACCGTCCACACCGCCAAAGCCTCCCTCGACGCGCTCGCCCGCAACCGCATGCGCGTCGTCCCCGGCCCTCTCTCCAAGGGCATGAGCCTCGCGGGCCAGTTCCTCCCCCGCTCCCTCACCGCCCCCGTGGCAGGCCGCTTCTACCGAAAGCTCGGCAGCGACTGACCCTCTGCCACCGGAACGACCCGTGAGTTGCATCAGGCGCAACTCACGGGTCGTTCCGGTGGATGGAGACCTACCGTCGGCGGGTGCCGAAAATGCTGCGGGAGATTTCTCGGCCCGCGGCGGTGGCGGCGGAGCGCATGAAGCTCTTCACCGCGGAATTGCCCATGATCTGTTCGACCATTCCCGGCTCGGGCTTTTCTGCGCGGCGGGGCCGCGCAGTGTCCGGCTCCGGAGCGGCAGCGAGCTTCGCGGCCAGCATCTCGTAGGCGGATTCACGGTCCACGGTCTGTCCGTACTTGCCCTGCAGCGGGCTCGACTCGACCCTGGCGCGCACCTGCTGATCGCCGATGTCGCCCATATAGGAGCACGGCGGCCGCAGCCGAGTCCACGCCACCGGAGTCGGCGCGCCGCGCTCCGACAGCACCGTCACAATCGCCTCGCCGGTGCCGAGCGAGGTCAGCGCGGACTCCAGGTCATACGCGGCCGTCTTCGGGTACGTGCGCACCGTTTTCGACAGCGCCTTCTGGTCCTCCGGCGTGAACGCCCGCAGCGCGTGCTGGATTCGCGCGCCGAGCTGCGACAACACCGGGTTCGGAATGTCTGTCGGCAGCTGCGTCGCGAAGAACACCCCGACACCCTTGGACCGGATCAACTTCACCGTCTGCTCCACCTCGTCCAGAAACGCCTTCGACGCGCCCTTGAACAGCAAATGGGCCTCGTCGAACACGAACACCAGCCGCGGCTTGTCGACATCGCCCACCTCGGGCAGTGTCTGGAACAGATCCGCCAGCACCCACATGAGGAAGGTGGAGAACATGGCGGGCCGAGCGGCCTGGTCTCCCAGCTCGAACAGGGTGATCACGCCGCGCCCCTCGGCATCGGTGCGCACCAGGTCAGCAGGGTCGAGCTCCGGCTCGCCGAAGAACGTGTCGCCGCCGTCGGCCTCCAAGTTCACCAGCGCCCGCAGAATCACCCCCGCGGTCTGCGCCGACACCCCGCCGATCCCTTTCAGGTCGTCCTTGCCCTGGTCGCCGGTCAGGTACTGGATGACCGAACGCAGGTCCTTCAGATCCAACAGCGGCAGCCCCTGCCCGTCCGCCCAGTGGAAAATGAGGCCGAGCGTCGACTCCTGGGTAGCGTTCAGCGCGAGCACCTTGCTCAACAGGATCGGCCCGAACGCCGTGAGGGTGGCTCGGATCGGCACCCCGATCCCCTTGGTGCCCAGTGACACGAACTCCACCGGAAACCCCTGCGGCGCCCAGTTCCCCATCCCCGTCTCCGCCGCACGCTGAGCGACCCGCTCCCCGGACTCGCCCGGCGCCGCCAACCCCGACAAATCGCCCTTGACGTCGGCGAGCACCACCGGCACCCCCGCCGCCGACAACTGCTCGGCAATCCCTTGCAGCGTCTTGGTCTTTCCGGTACCCGTCGCCCCCGCGATCAACCCGTGCCGGTTGACCGTGGCCAGCGGAATCCGAACCTGCATCGCCGGATCCGCCTGCCCGCCCACCACCACTGCGCCGAGTTCCAGCGCCTCGCCTCCGGTCGCATACCCAGCCGCAATCTCCGCAGCCACGCTGCTCGAAGGAAGGACGCCTTCAGGACCCTGCGGATTGGTCATGCCATCCTCCCTGGCTGTTGAGTCAGTGGGTTGCCGATCAATAGCTCAGACTAGCGGCGGAGACCGGTACAGCTGGGGAAACCACGCGGACCGCCGCCTGGCGGACGGGTCGCGCCGGAAGCGGCAGGCACAGCTGACTAGGCTGGACGGGTGCAGGACAAACTGGTATGGATCGACTGCGAGATGACCGGCCTCCGGCTCGACAGCGACAAGCTGATCGAAGTGGCCGCACTCGTCACCGACAGTGACCTCAACATCCTCGGCGACGGCGTCGACGTGGTGATCCACGCCGACGACGCGGACCTGGCCCGCATGCCCGACATCGTCACCGAGATGCACGCCAACTCCGGGCTCACCGAAGAAGTGCGCCGCTCCACCGTCTCCGTCGCGGAGGCCGAAAAGCGCATCCTCGCCTACCTCCGCGAGCACATCCCGCTGGCAGGCAGCGCGCCGCTGGCCGGTAATTCGATAGCCACCGACCGTGGGTTCATCGCCCGGGACATGCCCGAGCTGGACACCTTCCTGCACTACCGGATGATCGACGTCAGCTCTATCAAAGAGCTGTGCCGCCGCTGGTACCCCCGCATCTACTTCGGCCAGCCCGAAAAGGGCCTGGCCCACCGCGCTCTGGCCGACATCAAGGAGTCCATCCGCGAGCTGGAGTTCTACCGCCGAACCGCCTTCGTCCCCCAGCCCGGCCCCGGCGCCTCCGACATCGCGGCCGTCGCCGCCGACCTCCTCGACACCCCCGCGACCAGCGACGGAGCCTCATCCGCCTAGCGATTTTTCCTATTCCGGCCCCGCACGCTAGTATCTACCGGTGCCGGTCGCAGGCGTCCGGCGCATGGTGGCTGTAGTTCAGCTGGTAGAGCACCAGGTTGTGATCCTGGATGTCGCGGGTTCGAGCCCCGTCAGCCACCCTTTGGTATCTCGTTACTGTTTCTTTACTGGAGCCGCCGAAAGGCGGCCCAGTAAAGAAGTCTGGCCGCCGTGGCCAAGGAACCTGCTGGGCGGCCAACGCGCACGCGCCTACCGGGGTCCCTGCGGCGCTTGTCTGGGCAGCTCAGCTGGGGTACGAACGCATCGGAATCCGATGTGGCTCGTGCCGGTGTCGATCGCCTGTGGTCGACGGGCCGCTGGACGATATCTGCGACAGTAGCTGTCGGCGCACAGAAATGATCCGCCTTTCACGACTTTGCGGGGTATCCGGGTCCAGGGTTGGCCAGGATCGAGGCTGTCTTCCATCTGGGGTCCGCGCGGATTTCTTGGGGCACAACATGATTGCCCGGCATCCGACTGCTTCTCGGCGTACCAGTCGGCTGTCCATT
This sequence comes from Mycobacteriaceae bacterium, assembly GCA_013362555.1. GTDB lineage: Bacteria > Actinomycetota > Actinomycetes > Mycobacteriales > Mycobacteriaceae > JABFVX01. The sequence goes on along the minus strand of JABFVX010000092.1, from coordinate 2,786 downwards.
CCCAAACGTTGCCCGCCATATTGTGCAGCCCGTATCCGTTGGGCGGGTAGGAACCGACGGCGGTGGTTCGGCCGTATCCGGGCGTCGGTCGCCACGGGAAGTCGCCGTGCCAGAAATTCGCCAGTGCTTCGGTTTCGGATTCCGGGTCGTTGCCCCAGGTGAATTCGGCTTGGTCGAGGCCGCCGCGTGCAGCAGCCTCCCATTGGGCCTCGGTGGGCAGCGATCGCCCTGCCCATTTCGCGTAGGTCCGCGCGTCCTCGTGGGCGATGTGCACCACGGGGTGGTCGCCGCGGTCTGCGATCGAGGACGCGGGTCCCTCCGGATGACACCAGCACGCGCCGGGGGTCCAGGTCCACCACTGGTCGAGATGACGGAGGTCGACCGGTCCGGGTGTTCTGGTGAACACCAGCGAACCTGGTTGCAAGTTTTCCGATGGGGCACCGGGGAACTCGGCGGGGTCGAGCGGACGTTCGGCGACGGTGACATAGCCGGTGTCGCGCACGAACCGCGCGTAACGCATGTTGGTGACTGCCACGGTCTCGATGTCGAAGGCGTCGACCTCGACTCGGCGGGCGGGACGCTCCTCGAGGTAGTGGCGATCGGATCCCATCGTGAACGTCTGCGCGGGGACACGGCGTAGGTCGGTGGCGGGCAGGGTGTCCACGGGTAGTCGTCGCTCCTGATACTCAGACGGTTGAGAAAACGGTGGTCCAATCGGTTTTCATGCTGACGACGGTCCAGTCGCGGGCTGCGGCCTCCGTGAGGGCGTTCTCGGCTCCGGCGGTGTAGTCGAATTCGCGTTCCGGGTCGTCGTGGTGGATCAGCATCCGCAGGGACGACTGATCTCGACGCCCGGTGAACGACAGCATCGGCACGTCGCCGTTGGAGTTGCCGACCGACAGAATCGGTCTGCGCCCGATGCGGCTCCAGATGCGGATCGGCTTCTGCGGGCCGTCGTCGAAGAAGTCGAGAGCCGATTTGTACAGCAGATCCGGGTGGTCGCCGCGATCGAGGTAGGTCAGGCCGAGGGAGCTTCCGATGACACGCTCGGGCGGTATCTCGTACATGTCAGGGGCGATCGGGCGCACGAAGTCCCGGTCGCCGCCTGAGGCGATATAGGTCGCAAACCCATACCGTTCGAGGTAACGCAGCAACTCGATCATGGGGAGATAACCACAGGATCGGTACGGTCGACCGAGAGTGGGTGGTCGGCGCGGGCGAAGAACTCCCGCACCCGCGCCTGGTAGTCCTCGACTGGAACAGCGTCGAACGCGCTGGTGACCGCGCCCACGAGGAGCTTCAGGTCGCTGTCGTCGCCCTGATAGTGCTTGACCATCGCTGTGCCGAGCCAACCGAAATCGCGCTCGTAGCAGGCCTTCCAGGGCTGGCGGGTCCGCAACGCCGGGTCGGCGGCGGCCAACTCGGACAGTCGTTCGACGATGAAGTCCAACTGGATCGGCATCGGCTTCTCGCACCACAGCGTGCCGTCGTTGTCGAAGACCGCGACCCGGCCCGCCTGCTCGACGAAGTCTGGTCCGCGTTCGTCGGTGATCCGCTCGACGAAACCGGTGGTCGCGGCTCGTGCGACCCCGTCCGTCCAGGAACTCAGATCGGTTCCCACCCAGGTCAATCTCTGGCCAGGTACTCGTGCAACTGCCGCACCGCATGGTCGATGGTGAACGTCGCAGGCTCCTGCCGCGGCGGGAACTGCTTGAACGTCTCCAGGAACTGCGTGCAGATCGCGGTCCCGTACACGGTGATGTAGTCGTGCAGGTTGTAGCCGTCGATGTGCACCGTGTAGGTCTTGTCGCCGACCGTATGGCCCTTCTTCAGCTTCTCGACGATGTCGGGTTCACCCGCCGCCGCCAAGAAGGTGGGAAGCCAGTCGTGGTGCTGGACGATCTCGTTGGACACCGTCCGCGCGGGAATCCGGCCCGGCCATCGGACGAGTTCGGGGACGCGGAACGCGCCTTCCCAGTTGGTGTCCTTCTCGCTGCGGAACGGTGTGGTCGCGGCGTCGGGCCAGGTGTTGGTGTGGGCCGTTGTCGGTGCTGTAGACGACGATCGTGTCCTCGGCGATGCCGAGCTCGTCGAGGGTGTCGAGCAGTCTGCCGACGTGCTTGTCGTGATCGACCATCGTGTCGTGATACGGCGACTGCCAATGCCGGGCCTGCCCGAGGCTCTCGGGTTTGGTGTGGGTGCGCAGATGCATGTGGGTGGTGTTCATCCACAGGAAGGCGTGTCCGCCTCGTGTTGGCGTTTCATGAAATCGATGGCCGCGCCGACGGTTTCGTCGTCGATGGTCTCCATGCGTTTCTTGGTCAAGGCGCCGGTGTCGTCGATCCGCTGCTTCCCGACGCGACCATAGCGCGGATCGACCTCGTCCGAATCCTGCTCGGTAGCCCACGAACGGATCACCCCGCGCGGCAATTGGAAGTCGTGCAACTTCGGATAGTGCTGTTTGTCGGGGAAGTCGGGCAGCTCCGGCTCTTCCTCGGCGTTGAGGTGGTAAAGGTTGCCGAAGAACTCGTCGAACCCGTGCACCGTAGGAAGGTACTTGTTCGGGTCTCCGAGATGGTTCTTCCCGAACTGCCCGGTGGCGTAGCCCAGAGGCTTCAACAGCTCCGCGATCGTCGGATCCTCGGCCGACAGCCCGACGTCGGCACCGGGGACGCCGACCTTGCTCATCCCGGTGCGGTACACACTCTGACCCATGATGAACGCCGCCCGACCCGCGGTGCAGCTCTGCTCGCCGTAGGAGTCGGTGAACTTCATCCCCTCCTCGG
>JABFVX010000444.1 GCA_013362555.1 Mycobacteriaceae bacterium | reverse complement strand
GAAAACTACTGGCGCGCACACCAAGTCCCCTTCAGCGACGCCCGCGGTGACGCACACCGCGAGGTGCTGGAGCGCTGGCTGCGCAGCTACCGCCCCGAAGAGCTCTTCGACCCGACCGGCGCGCCAGCGGCGCTCATCCGCGACCTGCATCCGGCGGGCCCGCGCCGCATGAGCGCCAATCCGCACGCCAACGGCGGGTCGGCGGTGCGCGGCCTGGACCTGCCGGACTTCCGCGACTACGGCGTCCCCGTCGCGGCGCCCGGCGCCGCGACCGCGGAGTCCACCCGGGTGCTGGGCGGATTCCTGCGCGACATCATGCGCGCGAATCCCGCGACGTTCCGGATGTTCTCGCCCGACGAGAACAACTCCAACCGGCTCGACGCGGTGCTCGAAGCCACCGACCGGACCTGGAACGCCGCCACCCTGCCCACCGACGACCACCTCGCACCGGAAGGACGGGTGATGGAGATCCTGTCCGAGCACACCTGCCAGGGCTGGCTGGAGGGCTATCTGCTCACCGGCAGGCACGGGCTGTTCTCCTGCTACGAGGCGTTCATCCACATCGTCGACTCGATGTTCAACCAGCACGCCAAGTGGCTGCGCACCACCGACCGCATCCCGTGGCGGCGGCCCATTCCCTCGCTCAACTACCTGCTCACCTCGCATGTGTGGCGCCAGGACCACAACGGCTTCTCGCACCAGGACCCGGGGTTCATCGACCACGTGGTGAACAAGAAGTCCGAGGTGATCCGGGTCTACCTGCCGCCGGACGCGAACACGCTGTTGTCGGTGGCCGACCACTGCCTGCGCAGCAGGCAGTACGTGAACGTGATCGTCGCAGGCAAGCAGCCTCAGCTGCAGTACCTCTCCATGGAGGAGGCGATCACGCACTGCACCAAAGGCATCGGCATTTGGGAGTGGGCGAGCACCGATGCCGGACAGCCGCCCGACGTCGTCCTCGGCTGCGCGGGCGACGTACCGACCATGGAAACCCTCGCCGCCGCGGAGATCCTGCGAAACCGGCTCCCGGACTTGAAAATCCGCGTCGTCAACGTGGTGGACCTGATGCGCCTGCAGGACGACCGGGAGCACCCGCACGGCCTGTCCGACGCCGAGTTCGACTCGCTGTTCACCACCGAGACCCCGGTCGTGTTCGCATACCACGGCTATCCGTGGCTCATCCACCGGCTCACCTACCGGCGCGCCAACCACGACAACTTCCATGTCCGCGGCTACCTCGAGGAGGGCACCACCACGACGCCGTTCGACATGTGCGTGCTCAACCGCATCGACCGCTACCACCTCGCGATCGACGTCATCGACCGCGTTCCGCGGCTTCAGGCCGTCGCCGCGCACGTCCGCGAGGACTTGAAGTCCAAGCTCGTCGAACATCGCCAGTACATCCGCCGCTACGGCCAGGACCTCCCGGAGATTTCCGGATGGCGCCTGCCCGCCTAGACTCGCCCCGAAGGAGGTCGCTCATGATGAAGCGCAACGTGGACTGCCCGTGCGGCGAGAAGATCGTAGGGGCGGACGAGGACGACCTGATCGCCAAGACCCAGAAACACCTGGCCGAGAACCACCCCGGCCACGAATACACCCCGGAGCAGATCCTCTACATCGCCTACTGACCCGGCTCAGAATGTCCTGAATGACCCATCACGTGCGTCAGGCGCACATCGTGGGTCATTCTGGATCTCGAGCTCGAGTCCACAATGACCCATCACGTGCGTCAGGCGCACGTCGTGGGTCATTCTGGATTTCGGGATGGAGGGCTCTCACGACATCGGGTGTGCGAGGAGTTCTTGGGCGACGAGTTTGGTGAGGCGTTCGCATTCCGGGAAAGGGGTGGGGCGCGTCCACGGGAGCGGCGTGTTCCAGAGGGTGATCTGGTCGCGCGCCGACAGCGACACTTCGATGACGACTGGGCCTTGTCGCACCGTCAGGGTCACCAGGGCGGCGCCGTCGCCGGTGACCGCCGTTTGGTAGGAGGCTTCGTCGCCGATGCCCGCGACGTCGGTGATGTCGGGGCGTGCGACGGAGTGCCATCTCCGGCGCGCGTTCGTCCGGTATTCCGCGGCGGCTGCCGTGGCCGCGTCCGGGCGAATCCACCGGCGGATCACCGCTCGCAGCCCGCGGTAGTCGACCCCGTCGCGGCCCTGCACCTGGCCCCACCGGCAGTCTTCGGCCCGGTCGTAGTCGTTCGGGTTGGCGGCGGGCGCGCGGGGCAGACCGGTGGACTCGATGACGTTGTGGGTGCGGGTCTGCGCGAGAGTCGCTGGGCCGAGCGCGCATTCGGGGATCGGGACCAGCTCCGTGGCGGGACTGCCCTTGGGGCTCGGCCGATACTCCATTCGATAGCCCTGCCAGTAGGCGACACAGACCGACCCCGCGGCGAGCGCGACCAGCACTACCGCGGCGACCACGGCGACGCGGCGGCGACGCGGGCGCCTCGCGGCGCTCACCGCGGTCCCGTCGCGCCGTCCGCAATGCGGGTTGCCAAGGCCGCCGCGACGGCCCGCAGCCAGCGGGCCAGGGCATCGTCGAC
>JABFVX010000347.1 GCA_013362555.1 Mycobacteriaceae bacterium | reverse complement strand
TCTCCGCGTGTTCGGCGAGCATGACCACATAGGTGTCGACGCGACCTAAGTCCCGATCCGACAGCGACCGCAACCACGTGGCCACCTCCGGCTCGATCTCGACTGCGTACAACTCCATAGTAGCAATCCTATATAGGATGGAACCTATACTCCACCGGCAGGCGGCACGGCCAGGTGTTCGTTCAATGACACAAACACAACAAACCCGCAGGCTGTTTACCTGCGGGTTTGCTGTACAGTGGAGCTAAGGGGACTCGAACCCCTGACCCCCACATTGCCAGAGTGCGCAGATGGTCTGAAATGCATGAACGCTGAGCGATTGCGTCGTAGATGCAGGTGCAGGAGTGCCCCGCTGTCGTGCCAGTTGTCGTAATTGGTGTCGTGTGGCCCCACTAGCAAGTCTTGCCATCACGCATCTCTCGCTTGACCACGTCTCTTATCCGAGAAACGATGCAGACCAACGCATCATGGCCAGCAACGACCTTGCCGTTGGCAATGTCGATAGCCTCGCTATCCAGTTCGAAGCTGTGGCCCTCTGACGGAATCTTGTGAACCAGGCTTGCCTTGGCGTTCATTACGAACTCCGCGGACCGTCCACCGAACTTGATCAGCAACTCGTTGACATCATCGCTCCAGTAAAACTGGGCTGGGGCAAACTCCCTGGGCGGGCGCAGAGTTTCAAATGGCCATTCGATCAGGGCCTTATGGGTCTCCTCAACGAACGCAGCGTCGTCGCTGAAGATGGCCACCCAAATGTTGTCGACCAGTGTTCGGACGTCGTGCATCCAGAGCATCAGCTGCCCGTACGCCTCGTCAATCTTCACTCTTCGCTGCTTGCCCCGCTCAGCTTCGAGCTGAGCTGCTAGTTGATGTTGCGCAAGGACCAGCTGATTCTCGAATTGCTGCCTGGCGACCTCTCGGCTTGCCTTGGCCTGCTTGGATGCTGCGGATAGGGTCACCAGTCCGCCGATGACCGTTCCCGCCAGAGCGGTGAGTGCCGGAAAGAGTTGTGTCCACACTCCCTGATACTGACCGGACTCAAGGTCAATTGAGTTGGTATCAACCGATTTTCGACTTCATGGGCACAGATGCTACTGCCGGGCCTACTCCCCTGCCTTACCTCATACAGGCCGCTTGAGCTGGAGGGCGGGCCAGTCAAGGGTGCCGTAGGCATCGCGGAGCGACGCGACGAAGGAGCGCCCTTTACTGGTCCAACCGGAAGTTCGATGATTGGGCCGATGAGGTAAGACAGGGAACAGCTCGGTCCTCACTATCGTGGCCAAAACCGGAAGCAGGCTGCCCGAACCGGGAAGGCGCGAACCCCTCCCGGCCCGGTGCCGGTGCTATCGGTGGACGAGCTGGCGGCGTTCGTTGTCGGACAGTCCGCCCCAAACTCCGTGATGTTCCCGGTTCTGGAGCGCATGTGCGAGGCAGTCGCGCCGGACCGGGCATCGCGCGCAGAGGCGCTTCGCTTCGCGAACAGACCCGCCGAGTTCGGGAAAGAAGATCTCCGGGTCGGTCTGGGCGCAGATCGCGGCGCGGCGCCAGGCGTCGGTGGTGGACGTTAGAGCCTCCCTGTTGAGTCGTTCGAGACGGCTCGGGTCGGCCAGGGCGAGGGTGGGCTGTCAACCCCGAAGAACGAAGTGTGGGTTGACAGGTCGGGGTCCCCGCCTTGGCACACTTGGACGGCTTGCATGACGGATTCCCAAGGTGACCCAAGGCTCGGGACCACAGGCCGGTGACCACCGATCAGGCCGCTGTAGTTGCTGCACAACTGGAGGGGAAAGTCGGGGACGGCTGGAAGTGCGGCAGCAGTGAACGGGTAGAAGGAAACGTGACGCTGACGCGTGAGCCTCCATGGTGATCCGTGCGGTGCGCGGGCGCGGCTGCGACGGTCCGACGTGCCCGCCCGGGCGTTTTACCGAGGGCGGTTAGCGCGGCGCAGCCGCGCCCGCGCGCCGCCCTTGATGAACACGCTGCTACCAGACTCGGACGACGATGCAGACTCGTGAACTACTGTCGTAGAAGATGTCGTAAACGCCCCCTTCCAGTACGTCGGAAGGGGGCGTTTACGCTGGTGGAGCTAAGGGGACTCGAACCCCTGACCCCCACACTGCCAGTGTGGTGCGCTACCAGCTGCGCCATAGCCCCGTGACCGCGACCGGAAGATACTCCCGGCTGCCTGAACGAAGCTACACCATTCGCACTGAGCGGACCAAATCCCGAGGTGGCGCCCGGGCACTCCGGTCGCCGTCGGCGAGCGCGGGATCAGGGGATGAGTTTCAATATCCAGTTCGAGTCGTCGAGATCGATCTTGGTGTCGCCGGACATGACGGTGGGAGTGCCCGCGGGACCGCCCTTCATGGCCGTCTTCAGGGCGTTGAGCCCGGTGTCGGCGGCTTGGCGGGCCGGGCCCACCTGCGCGCCGTCCGCGACGCATTTCACTGCGGCATCCGGAGCGCCCGCCTTCTTGGCGAGGTCGGCCAGCTGCTGGTTGGACAGGTCGCTGCTGCCTTCTTCCTGCGGCTGGCTGGTCAGGAACAGCGTGTTGTGGAAGCGGGTGTAGGACAAGCCGTTGCCGGTCTGTGCGACGCAGCGGAACGCGGCGATGGCCCGGGTGGAGTAGTCCTTGCTGTGCGACGCCTTGTCCAGGAAGTTCAGCAGGTGGTAGCGGACGGCGATCTTGCCTTGGTCGACGGCGGCGTCCAGCCGGGCGCCGTACATCTGCTCGAACTGCGAGCACACCGGGCACAGCGGGTCCTCGTATACGTCGATGACCTTCGCCGCGTTGGGCAGCCCGAGTTGTTGGGCGCCGTCCGGCGCCAGCGACACCACCAGCGCCGGGTTGCGCTCGGCGGCGTTGCTGGTCGGCTGCACCTGCGGCTGCGAGTCGTCGTCGCGGTCGCGCAGCACCAGCAGGGCGGTGAGTGCGACGGCGACCACGGCGAGCGCGGCCAGCAGCCACGTCGTCCGGCTGGACACCGGGGCGGGTTTCGGAGCTGTCATGTTGCTCACTCTGCCGGCACGGAGCGGCCCTGCCCAGAAAATGTGGCGTCCACCAAATGCTGCGCTTCGTTCTGCACCTGCGCCAAGTGCGACGGGCCGTGGAAGGACTCGGCGTAGATCTTGTACATGTCCTCGGTGCCCGAGGGCCGCGCGGCAAACCACGCGTTCTCGGTGATGACCTTGATGCCGCCGATCGGCGCGCCGTTGCCGGGAGCGCGGGTGAGCACGGCGGTGACTTCCTCGCCCGCCAGCTCGCTGACCCGCACCTCGTCGGCGGTGATCCGGGCCAGGGCGGTCTTCTGTGCGGCAGTGGCGGGAGCGTCGATGCGCGCGGAGAACGCCCGGCCGTAGCGGCGTTCCAGTTCTACGTACCCCGCGGCGGGGCTCTGCCCGGTGACCGCGGTGATCTCGGCTGCGAGCAGGGCCATCAGCATGCCGTCCTTGTCAGTGGTCCACACCGACCCGTCCATCCGCAGGAACGACGCTCCCGCGCTCTCCTCGCCGCCGAAAGCGACACTGCCGCTGATTAATCCGGGCACGAACCACTTGAAGCCGACCGGCACCTCGTACACTTCCCGACCGAGCACCGACACCACCCGGTCGATCATCGACGACGTGACGACGGTCTTGCCGATCTTGGTGAGGGCGTCCCAGCCGATCCGGTTTGCCACCAGGTAGTCGATGGCGACGGCGAGGTAGTGGTTGGGGTTCATCAGCCCGCCGTCCGGGGTGACGATGCCGTGCCGGTCGGCGTCGGCGTCGTTGCCGGTGGCGACGTCGTAGTCGTCCTTCATGTCGACCAGCGACGCCATCGCGTACGGCGAGGAGCAGTCCATCCGGATCCGGCCGTCGTGGTCCAGGGTGGTGAACCGCCACGTCGCGTCCACCAGCGGATTGACCACCTCCAATTCCAGGTCGAAGCGCTGGCCGATCTCCTCCCAGTAGTCCACGCTGGCGCCGCCCATCGGGTCCGCCCCGATCCGGATGCCCGCGCCGCGGATCGCGTCCAGGTTCAGCACGGTCGGCAGGTCGGACACGTAGTGGTCCAGGAAGTCGAAGCGCATCACGCACGCCAGCGCCTGCTTCAGGGTGGTGCGCTTGACCCCTGCCAGGCCGCCGTACAGCAATTCGTTGGCGCGCTTGGCAATCGCGTCGGTAGCGGCCGAGTCGGCCGGGCCGCCGTGTGGCGGGTTGTACTTGAATCCGCCGTCGCGCGGCGGGTTGTGCGACGGCGTCACGACGATGCCGTCGGCGGGCGGGCGTTTGCCGGATGCGTTGTAGCGCAAGATGGCATGGCTGACGACAGGGGTCGGCGTGTAACGGTCGCGCGCGTCGACCATCACCGTGACGCCGTTGCCCACAAGGACTTCCAGTGCGGTGCTCCACGCGGGCTCGGACAGCGCGTGGGTGTCGCGGCCGAGGAACAGCGGCCCGTCGATGCCGCGGGCGGCGCGGTGCTCCACGATGGCCTGGGTGATGGCCAGGATGTGCGCCTCGTTGAAAGCGGTGTCCAGGCTGGAGCCGCGGTGGCCCGACGTGCCGAACGACACCAGCTGTTCGGGCACCGACGGATCCGGGATCAGGCCGTAAAACGCGGTCACCAGGTGCGCGACGTCCACCAGGTCCTCCGGCCGCGCCTGCTTGCCTGCGCGGTCGCTCACCACGTGGTCTCGACCCATGGCGAACTCCTCTTCGATGCTGCCGAGCTCGTGCTCGCAGACGGTCATTCAGGCGCCTGCCCGATGCCCGCCGCTTCTACCGCAAAACGCCTTGTGCTCAACATCACTCAACCCCGTCCGCCGCTGGTTGCCATGGTCAGCTCGCATTCCACCGCGACTGCACCGCCGCAATGGTCGGAGCCTGTTGTCCCCCCGGACTCTCCGACATGAGTTCGGAACCACCCCCCGAGTGCATCACGCGACCGGCGGGGCCCTGCGATATCGGACGAACCGCCCGGGGCCGCCGCTGCGCCGCGCATGCCCGCCCAGCATACGCATTCGGACGGCACATGTGCGGAATGTTGCCAATCGGTGACCGTCAGTTCATGCCCGGCGACCGGGGATTCCGAGCACAACGGCCTGTGCCTGCGACATTTCAACCGGAGTGAACTCTACGATCAGCAATCAACTAGCAACACGCTGGGTGGGTTACCCCGTCCAACGCGACCGTCCGGAAGGGACAACGTTCCAGTGACAACCATCTCGCTGCGTGCGCGACAGGGTGCTGCCGCCGCCTGCCTGTCGCTTCTGTTCCTCGCGCTGCCCGGCGCACAGCCCGCCGCGGCCGCGGCGCCGCTGTATCCGCTGGCCGATCCGGACCGATTCTATGCGGCGCCCGCCGACCTGGGCCGCCATCACAATGGCGAGGTGCTGCGCAGCCGAGCGGTGCCTGCCGGGCCGTTTTCCGGAGCCCGGGTGTGGCAGTTGCTGTTCCGCTCGGAGAACTCGGCGGGCAAGCCGATCGCCGCGGCCACGACGCTGCTGGAACCCAGCGGCGGAGCCGGCTCCAGTTCCGGGATTCGGCCGCTGCTGTCGTACCAGCCGTTCGTCAATGCGCTTGGCCTGCAATGTGCGCCGTCGCACTCGCTGTTCAACGGGTCCATGCCGGAGGCGTCGGCGCTGAACGTGCTGTTGCAGCGGGGCTGGGCCGTGGCGGTGCCGGACCACCTCGGCCCGACGAGCGCCTACGGCGCGGCGAAACTGGGCGGGCAGATCGTGCTGGACGGGCTGCGCGCGGTGCGCGGTTTCGCGCCTGCGGGCCTGCACGCCAGCCCTGTCGGCTTGCTCGGCTACTCCGGCGGCGCGATGGCCAGCGGCTTCGCCGCCGCGCTCGCCCCGACCTACGCCCCGGAACTGCCCATCGTCGGCGTGGCCCAGGGCGGCCTGCCGGTGGATCTGGGCCAGATCGCGATCGACATGGGACTGAAGCCGTCGCCGCTGTTCGGCCTCGGCTTCGCCGCGGCGATGGGACTGGAACGCGAATACCCAGCCCGGATGCATTTCACGGACAACCTCAACCCGGCGGGCAAGCAACTGCGCGGCCGCATCGCCAATGCCTGCACCGATGAAATCATCAAGGCCGGTTCGAATTTGGACCTGCAGAAGATCGGCAGGCCCGGGGTGTTCGACGCGGACGACTCCACCAAGCGGGTGATCCACGAGAACAGCCTCGCCATGTTCCGGGGCGTGCCGCGCGCTCCGGTCTACGAATGGCACGGCGCGCTGGACCAGGTGTCGGTGCCGCTGGCCCAGCGGATGGCCGGCCGCTACTGCCGGGCAGGCGGCCGGGTGCTGTTCGACGTCATCCCGGACGCCGACCACGGCCTGGCCATCCCGCTCGGCCTCCCCCGCGCATACGCCTACCTCGCCGACCGCTTCGCCGGCCGCCCCGCCCCCAGCAACTGCTGACCCGCCTCCAGAACGACCCGTGACGTGCGTCGGACGCACCTCACGGGTCGTTTTGGACAGAGGGTTGGGGTCGTAACGGAGACGAAACCTCCGCATAGTTCGCATTCTTGCTACCCTCGGGCTTGTGAACACCGTTGCCGATGCGCGGGAGGCTGCCGGCCCGGGAACGAGCCGGCGCCTGCGGGCCGATGCCGCCCGCAACCAGGAGCGCATCCTGACCGCAGCCCGCGAATTGTTCGCCGAACGCGGCCTCGAAGTGACGCTCGACCACGTCGCCGAACACGCGGGCGTCGGGGTCGGCACTGTCTACCGGCGATTCGCCAACAAGCAGGATCTGATCGTCGCGGTCTTCGAGGAGCGGGTAGACCGCCTCGTCGAACAGGCCGAACGGGCCCTGCACCATCCGGATCCCTGGGCCGCGATCGTGGAGCTGTTCGCTTACGCCTGCCAGGACATGGCGGCGAACCGGGGCCTGAGCGAGGTCGTCCGCCAGATCGGCGACTATGCCCGTTTCGAAGGCATCCACGCCCGGCTGGAGCCGGCCTGTGCGGCCGTCGTTGCCCGCGGCCACCAGGCCGGAGTGCTGCGCGAGGGCGTCGAGTCCGGCGATTTCATCGCTCTCATGCACATGGTGGACGCCGTCGCGGCCTTCGCCCGGCCGTCCAACCAGGAAGTCTGGCGCCGCTACTTCGACATCGTCCTGGACGGCCTGCGTGGCGACGCGCTGCCGCGCCTGCCGATCACCGTCGCTCCGATGACCCCGGACGAAGTGGAAGCCGCCAAACGCGCCTGCTTTCCCGCCCGCAAGTAGTCCTCAGAGCGCTCCGAGAACATCCAGAACGACCCGTGGAGTGCGTTGAGCGCAACTCATGAGTCGTTGTGGAGGGCCGGCGCTCAGAGATCGGCGAGGGGAACATCGACGTCGGCGAGGCGTGCCGCGTCGATGGGCCGGTCGGCGCGGATCAGGTCCTTGATCTGGTCGCCGACGTCCCAGATGTTGACGTTCATGCCCGCGAGGACGCGGCCTCGGCTGCACCAGAACGCGATGAATTGGCGGGCGGGCACGTCCCCGCGGAACACCACCGCGTCGTAGCCGTCGGGTCCGACGTAGCCGTGGTACTCCATCCCGAGATCGTACTGGTCGGTGTAGAAATACGGCAGCCGGTCGTATTCGGCTGTCTCCCCGAGCATTCCGGCGGCAGCGACCGCGGGCTGGTTCAGCGCGTTGGCCCAGTGCTCGACGCGGATGTGGCTGCCATAGCGCGGGTGGAAGGCGTTCGCCACATCGCCTGCCGCGAAAATATCGGGGTCCGACGTGCGCAGCGCGGCGTCGGTGAGTACGCCGTTGTCCACCTCGAGCCCGGCCTGCACGGCGAGCTCGGTGTTGGGCGCCGCGCCGATTCCCGCCAGCACCGCGTCCGCTTCGACGTGCACGCCGTCGGCCAGCCGGACGCCCCTGCCGCTGACCGCTTCGACGTCGACGCCCAGTCGCAGGTCGACGCCGTGCTCGGTGTGCAGGTCGGCGAAGACCCGCGCGGCCTCCGGGCCGAGCGCTTTCAGCAGCGGAAGCTCGGCGGACTCCAGCACCGTGACGGACAGCCCGGCTTCGCGGGCCGCCGCGGCAGCCTCCAGCCCGATCCAGCCCGCGCCGAGGATGACCAGCCGCGCGCCGGGGGTCGCCAGGACTTCCCGCAGCGCGTCCGAATCATCCAGTGTGCGAAGGTATTTCTCGCCGCCCGGCGCGCCCGGCAGCTCACGCGGGCGGGCGCCGGTGGCCAACAGCATCCGGTCGTAGTCGAGGTGGGACCCGTCGGCCAGGCGCACCCGGCGCCCGGCTCGGTCGATGGCGGCGACTTCGGCGCCGGTGCGCAGGTCGACGCGGTGTTCGCGGTACCAGCCCGACTGGTGCACGAAGACGCTCTCGCGCTCGGACTTGCCGGTCAAATAGCCCTTGGACAGCGGCGGGCGCTCATACGGCCGGTGCTCTTCCGCGCCGACCAGGGTGATGTGCCCGTCGAATCCCTTTTCTCGCAGTGCCTCGGCGGCTTTCGCCCCCGCCAGACCCGCGCCGACGATCAGGAACCTCTGCGCTGCCATCTCCCCATCCTAGGAAGGCAGCGCCGGCTGTGCTCCCCAATCGGGAAGGCTGCCTACCAGCCTTGGTCACTGACGCCGATGTGGTCGGCGCACCATTCGTTGAATCCACGCAGCTGACGCCACCCGGCGCGCACCCGGTCGAGAGTCTCGGGCTCGTGCAGAACGTCATCCGGATCCCAGGAGCGCATGGTGTAGATCGAGCGGTGCCGCAGCAGTTCCAGCCTGGGATGGCCCGGGTCGACGCCGCGCGGCCTGGTCTTGAGCCTGTCGCCGAGAATCTCCCAGCCCTGTCCGGACAGCGTTTCCAGAATCTTTTCCAATGCGGGCCCTGCCGTGTCTCCGTCGACCGCGGTCCGGTATCGGGCCAGCTGGTCGGACGCCATCGCGTAGGAGCCGCCGCCGATGGTCAGCCCTTCGGCGCTGACCTGGACGTAATACGCGCCACCGCCGCGCCCCTGCTCGATCACCGCACCGCAGTGCGTCTTGTACGGGGACTTGTCCTTGGCGAACCGGACGTCGCGGTGCGGCCGGAAAACGGCGCCCTTACCGAACTCCGACTCCAGTTCCTCCAGCAGCGCGACCATCGGCGCACGGACATCGGCGGCGTAGACGGACTTGTGCCCGTCCCAATACACCTTCGAGTTGTCCGCGGCCAACCCCTCGTAGAAGTCCACCACCTGCTCCCCGAACCCGCTGAAACCCATCCTCGCAGCGTAGCCGCTACGCGGCGCCCCACCCAGCGTCCGCAATCCCTACACCCGTAGCGTGCGTCCACACCCGCAGCTGCGGGTGTGGACGCACGCTACGGGTGTAGGGACGCCGGTCTAGCTCGGGAGCTCGATGACGACCTTGCCGAACGGGCCTGCGTCGCGGAAGTAGCGGTAGGCGTCGACGGCCTCGGACACCGGGAAGACCCGGTCCACGGCGGGGCGGATGCGGTGCTCGGTGAGGAAGGCGTTCATGGCCTCGAAATCGGCCCGACTGCCGACGGCGATCCGGCGGACCGAGGCGAACGCGCCGCGCAGCGGGTCGGCATCGGGTTCGACGCTGTCGGCGGGGAACGCGCCGACCATGGTGATCTGGGCGTTGTAGGCCGCCGCGGCCAGCGACTTCGGCAGCGTAGCCGGGCCGACGGCGTCCAGCACCTGTGCGACGCCGTCGCCTCCGGTCAGCTCCAGCACCGCGGCTTCCCAGTCCGGCGTCACGGTGCGGTCGACGACCTCGGCGGCGCCCAGCGCGCGCAGGCGCGCGGCCTTCTCCTCCGACGAGGTCACCGCGATCACCCTGGCCCCCAGCGCCTTCGCGAACTGGACGCCGAACAGTGCCACCGAGCCGCTGCCGACGACCAGCACCTGATCGCCCGCGGCGGTGCGCACGGGCCTGGTCAGCGCGTGCCAAGCCGTCACCCCCGCACAGTTCAGCGACGCCGCTTCGGCGTCGGTGAGGAACTCGGGCACGTGGACCACCGAATCCTCCTCCAGCACGGCGTACGTCGCGAGGAGCCC
>JABFVX010000186.1 GCA_013362555.1 Mycobacteriaceae bacterium | reverse complement strand
GTAGGTGTCGAGCGAACCCGCGAACGCACCCGCAAAATGTATGCGGCCATCGGCGATGAGCTCGAGCAGCAGGTTGGAGCCCTCCGCGCTGGAGGTCAGCCACCAGCACTCGTCCAGGAACACCCCGCAGAATTCTTCGGAGTTGGAGAATGCGACCTCGCGGCACAGCGCGGTGATCAGGTACATCAGCCGCCAGCCGAACCTCTTTTCGACCTCCAGGCTCGGCAGCCGGTGTTCGGCGAGGTCCTCTCGGGTGGGCAGCCCGATCTTGTCGACCGCGAAGACGATGGAGTCGGCGTTGGTCACCTGCACCACGGGGAGCGTCGGGTCGAAGATGACGCGCCCGAGGTCCTTCTTGGCCAAGGCGCGCAGGGTGCGGGCGAGTTCGGATGCGGCCGCGCGTACCGCGGTGTCGTTCGCCTCCTCCGCATCGGGGGTCTTCGCCCGGATCTCCAAGGTGGTGATGAGCGCGGCCATGCTCGGGTCGGGAGCGAGCCGGGTGGCTTCGATGGCTTCTGCGAGGGTGACGCCTTCGACGCTCATTGACCCGATGTCCAGCAGCGGGGTCAGGAAGCTCTCGGTGTAGCGGGCGGCTCGCGGGCCGCGGAAGACGCGCAAGGGGTCCAGGGAGATGCCGGCGCGTTCGTCGACGCGGATGACCTGCGTGGCGCCGGGGCAGGCCAGCGCGAATCGGGTCCATTCCTGCTGCGGGGTGCGGTCGATGACCAGCGCGCGGCCGCGGCTGCCTCGCACGCCCTGCCGGCGGCCGGTGGCCAGGATGGAGTGCAGCGCGGACTTCATCGCCACCGACTTGCCGGACCCGAGTTCGCCGACGAACGCGGCCGAGGCGGAGGCGTTCACACGCGGGCCGTGGGAGAAGTCGACCAGGACCGGCCGCACCCCGCCGGACAGCTGCAGGCCGAACAGCGCGCCGGCGTCGTCGCCGAGGTTCGCGCCGCAGAACGGCATGGCCATGGCGAAATCGCGGGCCAGGAGGTACTGCGTGTAGTCCAGCACCGGCCGCGGCGTCTTCACACCGGGCAGCAGCGCGTGGAACAGGGCGGTCTGGTCGCCGACCGGGCGGACCAGCGTGTAGTCGTTGCCGCCGAAGTGGTGCGCGAGCACCGAGGCGCGTTCGTTGGCCTCGTCCGCGTCCTGCCCCCACACGCAGGTGATGACCGACGCGCGGATTTCCACCTCGGTCGCCGAGGAGGTCAGCCGGTCCCGGTAGTTGTCGAGCGAATGGCTGGCCTTGTCGAGTGACGCGGGAACGCCGGCGGTCTCGCCGTCGTACTCGCCGCGCTGGTGCGCGAGCTCGCGCTGCTGCCTGCGCGACCGTGGTTCCGCCTTCGCGCCGGACTCGACGAACATCCGCACGCCCCAGTCGACGGGGAACCCGAACGCGTCCAACGCGGGCAGGTACTCCGAGCCGGGGAAGACGAACGCGTCGGGAAGCTCGGCGAGGATGGAGAACGCCTGGTAGCTGTCGCCGTGTTCGGTCGACGCCTTCAGGTAGCGGCGCCGGAACGGGTTCGCGGGCGTCTTGGAGGGATGGTCGGTCCGGGCGCCTTCGTCGAGGAGCACCTGGGTGTGGGCTGCGACGGTGCGGCCCCGGCCGCGGACACCGCGCGGCGCGTTCGCGTCGGGCAGCAGCGGTTCGACGACACCGCGGCGCGCGCTGTGCCCGTAGATCCACAGCAGCTCCGCCTCGGTGGCCGGCCGCATGCGCACACTCGACGGCCACGACGCCGCAATCCTGGTCGCCTGCCGCATCCGGGCGTCCTCCTCGGCGGCGGGGATCGGAGCAACTCCCAGGCCGAGCGACCCCATCACCGATGCCTGCACCGACGACATGACGGCCCGCACGTTCTGCTTGACGTCCAGGTGCGGGAGCGGCACGGCGATGAAGTCCACCCGGCTGGTCAGCTCCAGGTCCTCGAGCTGGTCGAGGACCTTCAGCGAGAGGTCGATGTACTCCGGGGAGTTGTCCAGGTCGATGCCGGCCGTCATCCGCTTGACCACGGACGCGGCGTCGACCTGAGGGCACAGCGACAGCAGCAGCACTTCGCCGCGCATCGCCTTGAACAGCCCTTCCAGCGCGTCCAGGCGCTCGCGCTTGGCGGTGCGGGACGCGTGCGTGTAGTTCTCGCTGTCCACCCGCCACACCGCCCACACGGACGCGTCGGTGGTCCACAGCAGGTGACCGGAGAGGTGACGGAGAGGGAGGCGCACGGTGCTTCGCCCTTTCTCAAGGGGCCGGATCCCGGGCGGGCCAGCGGCGCGCCCGGGATCCGGGAACAGGTTAGGACTTGTCGAGGGAGGCAAGGAGCTCTTGCAGTCCCGTGCGGGGTGCCGTCCCCGTTGACGCCTTCGGCGCCGAACGTCCGGCGGGACGCGCTGCGGGCCGGGGTACAGGTGCCTCACGCCCGGCCCGGCTGCGCGCGGGCGCGGCGACCGAGACGTGCTGCACGGCGGGCGCCGGCAACGAGACAGCCTCGGCCGCACCGGGCCGGAGCCGGACGGTGCACGCCGCGCCGAGCGCCGCAGGCC
>JABFVX010000051.1 GCA_013362555.1 Mycobacteriaceae bacterium | reverse complement strand
CCCGCCGGTAGCCGCGGCCGTCGCCCGGCCGAGCAGCGACGCCGCGGGCCCGGCGGCGACGACGCCCAGGTGTCCGCCCGCCACGGCGCCGATGCCTTGCAGGCCCATGGTCACGACGGACAAGGAGTTGACATAGTCGCGGTCGCCGCGCATAACCTGGATTTTCTGAGCGCTGTAATCGACCGCGCCGCTGAGCGAACCGAATGTCGCGCCGAGCAGGCCGACGCGGGCGGCCATAGCCCGCGCCCCGGTGAGGCGCAGGCCTGTGATGCACCTTTCCAACATCAGCAGGAACTTCGCTCGCGCCTTGGACAGCAGCGCCAGGCCGGGAAGTGTGGCGATCCCGCCGCTGGATACCAGGAACAGCACTTGGTACGTGATGACGAGACCGAAGACGACCATCTCCCAGATGCTCTTCTCGGTGTCGGCCGCCGACTGCCCGCACTGGTCCGCCATGCCGTGGCAGAAGTCGCGCTGATTCGCCAGCACGTCGCAATGCTGTCGAACAGCGTGGGCGATCTGGCCTGCCGCGGCCCCGCCGACCGCGCCGGCGAGACTGCCGCTTGCCGTGATCATTCGCTCGCGACTGTTTTCGCACGCGTTGCCGCATTCGCGCCACCCGGCCTCCAGCCGCCGCATGGCGGTAATCGCCATGGCGGGGATCTCGCTGCCGAAAACAGCCCACTGGACCGGCCACGGAATTTCGGCCAGCGCCGCGCGCAAAGATTCCGTCATGTCGCCATTGCCGGCCGACTCCTGGAGTTCGTTGCCCATTTCCCGATACCTTGCGCGCGCGGTCCGACCGAGCCGAAATTCTGTCACGGCCGTACCACGAAAGCATCTGGGCGATCCCAATGATGGGAAGGCGGAGAGCCGCTGCGCCGCCCGGACCGGGCAGCAGTTCTGGCACTTTCACCAGGCATTATCCCGTTCCTGGCCGGAACCGGGCGTGCTCGGAGCCCGCGTCCGCGCATAGTCGTCGCATCCGAACACGAGGTTGGCGATGACGAAGCGCGGAATAGTACGGGCCATTCTGGCAGGCGTGGTGTCGGCCGCTATGACGGTCCTCACGGCGGGGCCGGGGCAAGCGGTGACTGCGATTGCCGAATGCGGCACTGTCACCATGACTCTCACGTATATGGGCAAGAAGGAGGACGGCACCGGGACGAGGGTCGGCATTCGGCTCGACGTCTTTGTGGCGTCCGAGTTCGGAACGGCTGTCGACATCAACGCTCACGTGAGTTATACCGGCGGCGACGTCGACGCCCCGTTCGCCGGCTTCACTCCGGTCGGCCGCGGCTACATCTGGGAAGCCCTGGTCGAATCCTCCGGGTCGACGTTCACGGCGACCGCGTCCGGAGACATCAAGACCAGCACCGCTCCGCCGAGATCGACGCCGTACTGTGTCATCCTGCAGCTCACCGGCTCGACCGACACGAGCTATTGAGCACCTCCAGCATGACCCGTGCCGTGCGCAGTGCTCACGTCACGGGTCATTCTGGAGGTTTGTTTCGAGGGAACTGTGTGATCGCCGGGCGGCGGCTTGTAGCCTGACCCTGAGGGGGCTGATCGGGAGGTTCGCCGTGACGCTGAACATGGACTCGCCTGACGTTGTCATCAACGCCGCGATCAAGGTGACGAACTCCGTCGTCGCGGAGACCAACCGGATGGAGACTGCGGCGGCGAAGTTCGTTGTCGACAGCAAGCCGCACTCCGAACTGGACCGTGCGGCGGACCGGGTGCGCGGCTGGATGCAGCGCGCGTGCGTCCGCTCGGCTCGATGCACCGCCGACAGCGGGCGCGCGGTGTTGCAGGAGGCCATCGCCGGCGCCAGTGATCTGACCTGGCGGGACGTCGATGCCGGTCGCGCGATCGAGTACAGCACGCAGGTGTGACGAGTCGGCCTACGGGCCGCCTGCCGGGTAGTTGCCGTTGGTGCCGTTGGTGCCGCCGCCGGGCCAAGGATTGTTGCGGTGTCCGTTGGTGGCGTCGTCGAAGTAGCGCAGTGCCAGCTCGCGTTGCTCCGCCGCGTGCAGGAGGCCGTCGTCGTACGGGTTCTGTTCGAAGGCGCGGATCGCGGCGCGACTGCGCTCCTCCAGCACGACGCCCACCTGGCGCATGGATTGCAGATCGGCGTCCTCCCAGACGTCGCGCGGGATGACATCCCACACCGGCCTGCCGCCGTTCGCCATGTTGTCGAGCGCCCGCACCGTCCCGTGGACGAACCCGGGATCGTACGGCCCTGTGGGCCGGGGAATGTTGCTCGAGAAGTCGTCGGAGGTCGCGCGGAGCAGGGCCACCGCCATGTCGTAGTTGGGGTGGCGGGCGCCGGTCGCCGGGTCGATTCGCTTGGCGTTGACGACTTGCAGTGCGGCCCGCATTTTCGCCAGCGGCTTGAAGTCGTTCGAGTTGCTCGACAGCTGGCCCTCCTGAGAACCCTTCACCACCAGGGCGCGGTTGACCATCGTTTGGTCGAAACCGCGAACGCCGAGGAAGCCCATGACCTTGTCGGAGTCCGCTCCGAGGTCCTTGAGCGCGTGCACGGCCATGGCTGTGCCGAAGACGGAATTGCGGTCCAGGCCGTCCAGGTAGCGCTCGAGTATCTCGTTGGTTCCGCCGCGTGCCGCGCCTTGCTGCTGCTGCCACGCGTATTGCCAGCCGCGCCGCGACAATGCGATGTCTTGCAGGGTCTTGGCTTTGGCGCCCCTGGCGAACTGGTTGAACGGGCTGTTGTTGCGGAAGACCATGCCGGTGAGCGGGTTGGCGTTGAGGGTGTTCAGCGCGGTGAGCCCGGTCATGACGGACGGCAGCGAGTGGTTGGCGCGCGTGCTTCCCATGCCGAGCGTGGAGCTCGGTGTTCCCGCGGTCCGGTTCACGCCTTGCAGTCGCTGGGCCAGCCGTTGGACGATCCACTCGTTGGTGCGGCTCAAACTGTCGTTGAGGCGGCGCAGTTGGGACATGGCGATCAGCATTGCGGCGGGACACAACACCATCGGAACCATCACCTGATTCTCGGACTGCTCGAAAAGATCGCCCAGAAACAGCACATAGAGGCCGAGGAACACGGTGTTCACCACCATCTTCCACGCGGCCATCGCGGAGTCGAGCACGTTGTGTACGAATCGATGCTGGAACTCGCCGTAAATGTATGCGCTGAAACCGAATCCGACGATTGCCAGTATTCCGTAGAGCACCGCGTCGAGCGCAGCCTTGATGATCTTCACCGACAGGTAGACCGCGAAGAACACCAGCACGGCCCCGCACGCCAGCAGTACCAGGCCGGTACCGATCTGGCCCATCCCGGGCGCTTTGGCCCGGGTGTACGCCGCGGCGTCTCCGCATCGGCGCATAGCCTGGACGATGGCGTCGTCGTGCCCGTTGCGGACCCCGGCCGTCCAGGACGCGCCGCATGTCGGGGACAGGTCGACGACGTGCCCGAAGTTCCACACCTGAATCGGCTTGCGGGCGAGGTTGTCCGCCAGCGCCTGCTGCATCGAGGCGACCAGCAGGCGCGGCTGGGCGGTCTGCTGACCGTTCACCCCGGCCGCGACCGCGACGCCCAAGTTGCGGCCCTGCGCGAGCAGTCCGTCCGACGACAGCACGTCGGCCAGCGGCTCGGCCAGGTAGAACGGGCTCAGCATGGCCACCCCGAGCATCATGACGACCTGGATCGTCGCCTTCGAGTAGAAGCCCCGCACCACGAACCAGCCGACGAAGACCGCGCCGATCGACGCCCCCACGGCGATCGTCAGCGGGGTGGCCACTTGGTGGCTGAACTGTGTCGCGGCGCCCCGCAGCGGCTTGCTGATCAGGTCCAGCCACTCGAACCCGAGCACGTAGCCGATCAGTCCGATTGCGGCGGTCACCAACACGATGTAGCCGATGAACTCGATGCCCAGAATGATCAGCACGGCCGCTCGCACCGGGTCGAACACCAGGCCCCCGGCGTCGAACGCCAGGGTGTAGTTCGCCAGCGGCACGCCGGCCGAATCCCGCACGTTCATCCAGCTCACCGCGTCGATCCCCACCGACCCGCCGGACGACATCGCCAGGTCCGCGGCAACGGCCGTCGCGCCCACGATGCCGGGCAGCACCCACAGCGCGGCAGTCAGCCCGAGAATCCCGGCGCGACGGAAATTCGCACTGCGACGCATGGCTGCCTCCTGTCTGTGCGGTTGTCTCCAGCGTGACTGCAGCGGTGCGGGAATTGGATCCGCGGCGGCATTTCTAAGCTCCGCTTAGGGGTTTGCTTCCGACCGTCCTAAGGAAGTGTTAGAAGGCGCAGCGCGACATGTCGTCTCGCCTCGCGCACGAGGACTCTCGAGTCATGAGTGACATACCCCGCCAGCCGGCCGGGCTGGAGAACCAGCGGCAGTCCGAAAAGCACCGTCGCCGGTGGGTTATCAAGGACACCGAGCTGGCGGTCTTGTGGCCGCCATTCGGCCGGCGCTCGCTGCCCGCACCATTCATGATGACGTCTTGCGGAATTCGCCCTTACCTCGGTGAGCGAGTACGCATGGAATTGCGTCAGGAAATGGGTGACAGCCTGGATCGCTTGTCTGCGGCGCTGTGGCTTCCGGATGTCCGGGTCGCTGTCAACGGCTGGGACATCCAAGATCCGATCGACCCAGCCGGGCGTCTTCGCGCACTTGGAGTTCGCCGGGGACCGTGGTCGTTCCTGTTGCGTCAACTTCCGGGCCGGACTGTGCATCACAGCGGTCCGGTCGAGATTGTCGAACAAAGCGAACTCGCTTTGGCTCGCACGGTTGTAGAGACGATGCCGAAGGTCCCGACCGGAACCATGGGTCCGGTGTGGATGGACCGATCCAGGCCATTGCAGTGGGCAAGAGCCCAGCGCTTTCTGGACGCGCCGCGCAAACGCGTGGGAACGATTCAGGTCACGACGGGCAAGGACTCGGTGACCCATACCTTGAGTTGGCAGGACCTGGTCGACGACGGGCGGTACGTCGTCGCCCCCGCGACCCCCGCCGTCGCGTCCGGCCTGAGTGCCGAAGCGCTGACCAGAACTCTCCATGACACCCTCAGCGCGGCCGCCGGCCGCATCCGGGAACTGTGACGGCGACCGATCATGGGGTTCAACTGGGGTGATGCGCTGGGGATTGCTCTTCCCTTGGTCGGCGAGATGCTCGGCGGGCCGCTGGGGGGAGCGGCGGGCGGTGCGCTCGGCACGATGTTCGAGAACCTCGCCGACCGCGGGTGGAACGGCATCGACTGGGCTGAAGTCGGCATCGGTGCAGTGGGCGGACTGGTCGGCGGTGCGCTCGGCGGCCGCTTTGCGAGCAATGCTCTGAAGAATCTCGGCAAAGAAGCGGCTGCCGGCGCGTTCAAGACAAAGGCGTACACGCTGATGTACAAGGGCTTGCCGCTGAAGCCCTGGCCCGGAAGCCCGTACAAGTCGCTGACGTCCGGATTGACGGCGTCGGGCCTGACCTATGGGGCCACCTCGCAGTGGCAAACATTGCGCGGTGTCGACGTCGCGTATGTCGGGGACGCTACCGGCACCGACTTCCCGACTTATGACGGGACGAAGTTCCTGGCGGTTCCGACAGAAGTCGAAGCAGCGAGAAAGGACCAGGCCATACAGTTGGCGGACAGCATGGTCGCGGCTGTCGAACTCGCCGGTACCGGTGACCTGTCGGCTTTGCGACTGACGTCGGGATCGATCGACATGCCCCGCCACGAAAGCGGAATAGTTGACGCCGACAGACTAGGCGAGCAGCTCAATCTCACTGCGGAACAATTGCAGTCCGGCGATCCTGCGGTGCAGACCGCGGTTGACGACGCGAAGCAGATCACGGAGCAGTATCGCCAGGAAATCCACGACCTCGTCACGCAATTCAACGAAGAGGCGCGGACGGCCCCGGCTGACGGTCAGTCCGTGGACGAGTCTTACGCGGCCTTGGTAGCCGGTGCGAATGATGCGCTCGAACAGACGATTTCGGCCGCAAGCGGAGGCGACGACGAGGCCGCCGACGCCATCACCGCGTTAACGGACAAGATCAGCGAGCTCGAATCGACTATCGGGACGCTCAAGTCGGCGGTCGAGGAGTCGGCGGCGAATCGGTTCGGGGATCCGGTTGCGACGCCATATCTCCCAGGCCCGCCGATTGCCGAGCCGAATGCGAATTCCGCGGCGACGGAGAAACTGTCGGGGTCGAGCGCGGCGGGCAGAGCAGGTGCGTCGCCCGCGGCGGCCGCTTCGACCGGTCAGCCGAACCCCATGGCGGGCGGGAACTCCGCGGACGCGCTGGCGCCGCTTCTGTCGATGTTGCAGAACGACAGGGCGCGAGCCGGAATCCCGGACGACATGCGCGACCGGGTCGGTCACTCCGACCCGAGGGCAGCGGATGGGTCCGGTCTGGGGTACGCCCCGACTGTCCCTGCCTCGTCGAGTGGCACGCCGCCCCGGCCCAACCCCGCGGTGCCGCCTGCCCACGCGGGCGCGACAGGGAACACGGCCAACGCCGCCAAACCGGTAGCCGCGTCCACTGTCGCCCCTACCGCTGGGCGGGGCTTGACGAGCGACCCGGACGGCGGCGTGATCTACGTGTTCCCGGACGGTCGCACGCAACGGGTCGCTCTCGTCGTCGCACGGGCTTTGGATGTCGCATTCGGCAACAAGGCGGAGACGAACGCCCACGCGGCCTACGCGGCAACAACAGCGAGGCTTCCTGAAGACGCGCGCGACGCGGCCCGGCTGGATCCGTATCAGTTGGTCACCGGCGACGTGGCTGCCTGGGATCAAGCCTCCGCAATCGTGGTCGTGTTCGGCGCTGCTGCCGGGGGCACGCTCGAAGTGGTCGTGGACGGCGAAATGAAGCCTTTCATCGCCGAGATGACCGGAACACGCACTGCTTTCGGGAACTTCGTCGGCTTCGTGCGCCCGCAGGGCATCGAGATCACTCGGGCCCGGACGAACGTACTCGCTGAGCCTACGCCCAGCCCGTCGTCCGGTTTCGCAGCAGTAACGGCACAGCCACATTTGGGAGCGGCATAATGTCAGCAGGCGGCTGCGTAGCCGGTGTAATCACGGACTTTACCGTCTCGGCGTTGGTGGGTTCGACTCCCGGAGGGGCGTTCTGGGGTGGCTTCGCAGGTGGCGTGGCAGGCGACCTCGCAGAGCGCATGGTCGACGGCAATTGGTCGATGTCGGCGGTTCCCGAGGCGTTAGGCAAAGGACTCGCCAGCGGCGGCCTTGCATTGCTGGGAGGCGCGGCCACCAAAGGAATACTGGGCAATAGACTCGGGTCGGCCGCCAAAAGGCTCGCCGCGGATGAAAAGTTCGTGTCGAAAATGGGCACCGATCTTGCAAGTTCGAAAGTTGCTCGGACCGAGGCGAAGTCATTGCTCAACCGCGAGCAGGCAAACCTGAACAAGCTCACCAGCAAAGAAGGGGATAAGCGCCTATTCACTAGGACCAAGACTTACGATGCCGCGGTGGCCAAGCGCGACATGGCTCGCGAATCGGCCAGTGACGCGAATGCCAAGGTTGCGCAGGATCAGTCTGCTTTCGATGTGGCGGAGACCATGCGCGATAAGTCAGGCGCACGAGTCGACCTACTCAAGAAGTGGGAAGGCCGTTCGGGCTGGCGTAAGAAGGCGGGGCCGGGCGAGGAGAGAGCGCCCTATTTCAAGAACTGGGGAAATAGAGCGGCGCGCGGGCTTGCCACTACGCCTGTCATGCCAGTTGCATCGCTGTTCGATGGAAGCGGCGAGCCCGCCGATTCGGGCGCAGGCGATCCCGACACTCCGGGCAGTCCCGAGGCTCTTGCCGATATTCCCGTCCAGTGGACCGGCGGGCATATTTCCCAACAGATGGGCGGGCAAGCGCCGTTCGCCCTCCAGACGCCCGGGGTGCCGAATGTGCCCGGGGTCAGCTCTGTCGGCGGGTTTCTTCCGCAACCGGTTGGGCTGACATCGGTGGAGCTGCAGCAGTGGTACGGCGGCGACCAGAACTCCTTGGCAGGGTCCATAGGCGAGTATTGGACCCTGTTCGGTGACGAAGCCGCGAAGAAGGGACTGGAGCCGAACCAGCTGACGCCGTGTCCTTCGGCGGCGAGTGCGGTGGGAGGCAGCAGCGCCACCGCGGTGACTGTCGGGCGCGCCGCGCTCGCGCTGGACCAGCGAGCGGCCAAGTTCACCGAGATCGAACGCGCTGTCGTGACGGCAGTCGAGAAGGCCGAGAAGACGACTCGAGACGGCAGGAACAATATCGTCCAGCTGATCAGCGGCATCACTGTCAACGTGAAAGACCCCAGCACGTACAGCGGTACGGGTTCGATTGACGAACAGTTCATGGGTGTGGTCGCGTTGGGTTTCGACACGGTGACCGAGATCGAGGGTCTGGCGACTGATGAACACCTCGACACAGCTGCCGACATCAAAGCCCTGGAGAAATATCTGGCAGAGCTGACCGCGGAGAACAACAAGCGTCTCACCGAGGACCTCAATGCCGCGCTTGCGGGAATTCAAGCGCAGCAGAACAATCCGGCGTACCAGGCTGACCTCGGCGGCACGAACACGCCAGGCGCCAGCGGCTTCCCAGGGTCGAACGGCGACCAGTTGGGTGGAATGAACGGCATGCCGATCTCCGCTCCGGCCGATACGGGCATGGCCGCCATGATGGGGCCGCTGCTGAGCTCGATGCTCGGGCCGATGATGAATCGGCAGATGGCCGATCAGTTCGGCATGGACGATGAGGAGCGTGCCAACGAGCTGGACCGGCGGCTGCGTGCTGAAGAGCTGAAGCCTGGGCCGACAGCGCCTACGCCGTGGGCGCAGCCTGTCCCGGGGAGCCCAGCGCCTGCTGCGGCTGCGCCGAACCCCGGCGGCCCGCCGGGGGGCGACCAGGCGGGACCGCCTGCGGGGTCTTCCGCGCCCGATTCCAACAGAGTGCCGAGCCGGACCCCGGATGCGGACGGTGCGGTGCTCTATACCTTCCCGGACGGCCGCACCCAGCGGGTGGCGGCGGTGGTGGCACAGGCTCTCGACGCGGCCTTTGCCGGCAAGACCACGGACGCGAAAGCTGCATACGCCGCGACATCTGCCAAGTGGACCGACCGCGAGGAGCCCGGCAAGCGCGTCGACCCGTACCAGTTGATGACCGGGGACGTGGCTACGTGGGACGAGCGCACCGCGCTTGTCGTGAGTTTCGGGGTGGACAGCGGCACGCTGGAAGTCGTCGTAGACGGCGTCCTGCAACCATTCTTGCCTGAAATGAACGACGCTACCGGCAGCTTCGGCCCGTTCGCGGGGTTCTATCACCCCAAGGGAATCGACATCGCCACCGGTGCGAGCAGGTCTCCTGTCGCCTCCACTCCATGGTCTGATCCTGCTGTCGGTCAGCCCGCCACCCCAGCCGCGACGCCTATGGCCATCCCTGCCGCGTAGTGCACGATCATCCAGAACGACCCATGGGTTGCGTTAGGCGCAACTCATGGGTCGTTCTGGACGAGGTTTGGGGTTACCTGGCTGCCGGGATGGGGGTTGCGGCGGCAAATGGGCGGGTAGTGGTGCGGCCGGACGAGTGTGTCGCGGCCGGTGACGGGGTCGCCGCGGGGGACTGAATTGCCGGCGGCGCGGGCGTGGTGTTGACCGCGGCCGGGGGTGCGTCCGGCGGGCGCGGGGTTGGGCGAGACGGTGAGGTCAGCGCCGGTGGGGTGGTAATAGCCTTGGAAGGCGCCGTGATTGGCACTGGGCGAGGCTGGGTCGAGCGGCACGAGTTTGCCGCCTTCGAGGATGTGCGGGCTGCCGTCGGTGACCACCACGAGAGCGGAGCCTTCGGCCCACTGCACCACGTCGCCGGTCTTCAGGTCGACCGCGCTGACCGAGGTCCACGGGTGGCCGGGACTCGATTCGCCAGTCGTGCCCAGGTACGCGGCGCGAGCGTCGCTGCCCGCGGCGTTGTGCATCTCTTTGTTGACGGCGTAGGCCACAGTGGACGACATCTTCTGAGTCGATCCGTCGGGCAGTCGCACATCCACAGCGGCGCTTCCCGCGGGGCCCG
>JABFVX010000462.1 GCA_013362555.1 Mycobacteriaceae bacterium | reverse complement strand
CATCAACTGCGCGACTTCCGCGCTGAACGACGACACCGCGGCGAACTGGCCGGACGTCCCCTGGGACCGCAACTGCGCCGCCAGCACCAAATGCGAAGCGACCCAGTCGAGCCCGACGTTCTGGACCCGCAAGCGTCTCACCGCCATCACCACCCAGATCCACGACGGCTCTGCCTATCAAGACGTCGACCGCTGGGCGTTGACGCACTCGTTCATCTCCAACGGCGACACGACCCGCACCCTGTGGCTGGAGTCGATCACCCGCACAGGCAAAGCCGGAACGGGCGCGGATATCACGCTCCCGCCCACGACGTTGCTGCCGGTGCAGAAGGAGAACCGGATCGACAAGACCGGCGACTCGATCTCCGCGCTCATCCGGCCTCGCCTGGCCACGGTTTACACCGAATCCGGTGGCCAGATACACGTCTCCTATGCAGGTTCGGACTGCACCCCCACCGACACGCCCACTCCCGCATCGAACGAGCGGCGCTGCTTCCCGGTGATCTGGCAGCCGGCCTCGTACGACGACGACATCACCGACTGGTTCCACAAGTACGTGGTTGCCGAGGTCACCGTCTCCGACCGCACCGCCGAAAGTCTGCCCCAGGTCACCCGTTACGCGTACTCGAACCCCGCATGGCGGAAAGACCAGTTCCAGGGCATCGGCGACGAGACCACGTTGACGTGGGCGGACTGGCGCGGCTACGCCACCGTCACCACCACCGGCGCCCCCGGCACGACCCTCGAGTCTAAGAAGGTCACCAAGTACTACCAGGGCATGCACGGCGACGAGACCGCTTCGGGCGGTACACGCACCGTCACGCTCACTGACTCGCTAGGTTACGTCCATACCGACTACGACGAGCTCTCGGGCAAGCCGCTCGACACGATCAGCTACGACGACGGAGCCGTGGTCTCGCGCGTCGCGGCGTCCTACTGGCGGCACGTGACCGCCACCGACGACCACTCTTGGGGCGACATCAAGGCGGCGTACGTCCGCGACGACGTCACGCGCAGCGACAACCTGAAGGCCGACGGCACCTTCCGGCGTACTAGCAAGGACACCGACTACGACTCGACCTACGGTCTGGTGACCGAAGTCGAGGACCTCGGCGACACCACCGACAACGGCGACGACACCTGCGCCACAACGGAGTACGCCCGAAACACCACCGCGTATCTCATCGACTACGCCAAGCGCGTCGAAACGGTCGCGGTCAATTGCGATGCGACCCCTAACCGAGCAACCCAGGTCATCTCCGACGTCCGCACGCTCTTCGACGGCGGAGCTTAGGGGGCCGCGCCCACTGACGGCCTCGCAACCGGCAAGCAGGAACTCAGGTCGCACACGGGAACTGTCGCCGACTACATCACCACCAGCACGAAAACGTACGACGGCTACGGCCGGCTCCGGACGGAGACCGATGCCGCAGGGAATACCACGACCACTGCTTACACCGACTCGTCAGGGCGCAACACCGGCCAGACGGTAACCAACGCGCTCAACCACACCCTCACCTCTCTCTTCGACAAGTCCCGGCACCTCGAACTCTCCGTCACTGACGCGAACGCAAAGACCACCAACCTGGTCTATGACGCGCTCGGCCGCCGCACCGAGGTATGGCCCCCCAACCCCCACCTGCCCGCAGGCGTCCCTTACCAGAAGTTCTCCTACTCGGTATCCGACTCCGCTCCGGTTACCGTCACCACCGAAACCCTCGAAGAGGACGACACCTACTCCAAGGTCATCGCGATCTACGACGGTCTGCTGCGGGAGCGCCAAACCCAGGCAACCGGCCCTGGGGACGGGCGGCTCGTCACCGACACGATTTACGACGAGCTCGGCCGCGTCGCCGAATCGAACGACCTCTATTACGCTGCAGGCACCCCGTCGGGGACGCTGCTGGTAGTCGACTCCGGTGAAGTCGACATGCAGACCCGCACCGAGTACGACGACCTCGACCGCGCCACCGCCACCATCACCGCCGAAGCCGGACAAGAGCTGTGGCGCAATACCACCCAGCACTGGGCCGACCAGGTCACCGCTACCGCCGAAGCGGGCGGCATCGCCACGACCAGCTTCAACAATGCGCGCGCGCAGACCACCGAACTTCGCCAGTACCTCGGGAACACTCCGACGACGGAGTACCACTCCACGCGTTACACCTACACGCCCGCCGGAGACCTCGCCACGGTCACCGACCCTGACGACAACACCTGGACGTTCACCTACGACCAGCGCCGCCGCAAGATTCAGGCGATCGACCCCGACACGGGGAAGACCACCTTCACCTACGACGCGGTCGGCAACCTCACCAGCACCACCGACGCCCGCGGTCAGACCGTATCGACCGTCTACGACAAACTCTATCGAGCCACGGCGACTTGGGACGGTGCCACCAGCACCGCAGCGGGAGGCGTCCAGCTGACCCGACGGGTCTGGGACACCGGCTTCAAGGGCCACGAGACCGGTTCGATCTCCTATGAAGACGGGATGACCGTCACCAGCCTGGTCACCACCCGCAACTGGGATTACCAGCCCATTGCCCAACAGATCTCGATTTCCGGTACCGCTGCCGGAGCGCTAGCCGCGACCTACTCGTACGGGACCGACTACTACCGGGACGGCACCGTCAAGGGGCGCACGTGGTCCGCGTTCGGCGGTCTCGACGCTGAGCAGGTGGCTTACCACCGCGACAAGTTCGGCCGGGTCACCGCCGTCAGCGGTGCCGATGGCTTCTACTCGAACAACGTTTCGTACCAGCCCAACGGGCTCATCGCCTCGGCTCAGTACCCGGCGGCGGCGGCGACGCTGGAGCAGACCTGGATCTACGGCGAAGGCAACCGCCTCGACCAGACCTCGACCCGTGCTCTTGACCGCGCGGGGACCTTGTCCAACACCACCTACGACTATGATGACGCCGGCAACCTCCTGTCTGTCGTGGATGCTCCCAGCGCTGAGAACCTTGAACGTCAGGCAGAGTGCTACACCTACGACGGACTGCGCCGCCTTACCGAAGCCTGGACCACCCCCGCAAGCGGTGCGGCCGCTTGCACCGGGGGGCCGGCAGCAACCGGTGTGGAAGGCGCCGCCGAATACTGGCAGTCCTACACCTTCGACCGCGCCGGCAACCGCACCAGTCTCACCGAACATGACACCACCGGGACCGGTACGGACCAGAGCTGGACCTACTCGTACGGCACCCAGACTGCCCATTCGCTTGAAGCGGTGACCGACGCCGCCACCGCTGAGTCCACGGCCTTCGGTTACGACGGGGTCGGCAACACCACCAGTGTCACTTCGACGACTGGATTCGCGCAAGATCTCACTTGGGACGCGAACGGCAACATCGAGTCGGTCGCCACGACGGGCGCGTCATTCAACAGCAACGGGGCCGTCTCCGGCGAAGTCACCGACGGCACCACCGAGTTCTTCTACGACGCGGATGGCAATCGAATCATGCGGTCCGGCGCTGACGAAGCCACTATCTATGTTGCAGGGGTTGAGGTCACCCTCGACAAGTCCACCGGCACGCTCGCCTCCACCCGCACGGTCGATCTCCCCGGCGGCAATACCCGCATCGAGAACGGCGGTGACGCGGCGCAGATCCAGCTCGCCGATCACCATGGAACCGGCACCCTCGCTTTCGATTGCTTCACGGGCGAGGTTACCCGCCGATACTCCGACCCCTATGGCAACAGCCTCGCAATCACCACGACCGCGGCGGATGGCAACGCTGTCTGGCTCGGTCAGAACGGCTATGTCGGCGGCACCATCGACCCCACGGGTTACACCCATATTGGGGCTCGCGACTACAATCCCACCATCGGTCGCTTCCTCTCCGTCGACCCGCTCGCCGACTGGATCGAAGCCCAGCACCTCAACGGTTACGCATACTCCAACAACAACCCGATCACCTTCAGGGACGACACGGGCCTGTTCTGGGACAAGATCGGCGACGCGGCCAGCGCGGTCGGTGATGTCGTCTCCGACGCTGTTGACACGTCTGTCAACTTCGTCAAGGAAAACAACGAGGAAATCTCAAAGTGGGCCGGCGGTGTTGCCAGCACGGCGAGCTCGGTCGCCATCGGTGCTTCCATCGCCACAGCGGTATGTCCTCCCTGCGCTGTCATCACTGCACCGATCGCCGCTGTTGCGGGCGGCGTCGCACTCGCCGCTTCGGCTGTCGACGCAGTAGCGGCGTATGCCGGAGGGCGATATCTCGACATGGGCTTCGCCGTCGCCGGAATGATCCCCGGTGGCAAAACCTTCGGCGGAGTCCTCAAAAAGACGCTCGAGATTCGTCAAGCAAAGGGACTGGTCAATACGCTTGGCAATGCGTGGTCGAGGCTGGGAGGCAGTGTATGGGATGAATTCCCGTGGCAGGGCGGTAGCTACGCCGGTTCGATTGGGAACTTGGCCAAGCTGGTGGATGAACGCAGGGCAATATTCGAATTCAATCCGAGGAGCTGGTGGGAGAGTGCTGGGCTGGGATTCCATTTGGAATCTAGATTCGTAGGATATTGCGGGTTGGCGGGCTACTGCGGCTCGCGAGATGAGGCTTGGGGACTTGATGTACCCGATTACTCCGAATCATCATCCAACTCGTCCTCCAAATCGTCCTCCGACTCCACTTCCGGCTCTTCATCTGGATCCTCCTCTGGATCCAGCTCGAGCGGCAACTTCTACACCTCCGGCGATGGCAAGTGGTATGTGAAGGGCGGCAATGGCATCGCCTTTACCTGATAAGGTCGAGTCCATTCGGTCGCAAAGTGCTGATCTCGGCAGACCACAAGCGTTCCTTAGGATTGGAGGGATCTTGACCAGCGACAGTTCGCCTCGGTACGGGAAGGTTCGGCAACGTATCACATGGTTTATGTGGGTCCCGATTGCCCTGTATCTCGGGACGACCTTCCAGCTCTTGATCAGTGGAGTTGGAGGAATCTGGGGTCGAGGCATCGGACTTTTCATGCTCATCGTGATTTCGGTCTTCTTCTGGAACCGTCTCATCAGGATTCCGTCCGTCGAGACTAATGAAGACGGCATCATCGTCTACCCGGAAGTTGGTGACGAGAGGCTGTTCGTAAAATGGGCGGACGCCCATGAAGTCGTTATCTGGTATTACCACACCGGTACTAGAATAACGGCGATCGGTATTCGCTGCGATCCTGACTACGCCTATGACAATTACGGTTTGTATCCCGCTCTCACCCCGAACGTCGTCGGCGAGTGGGGCAACATCAAAGCTCCGCAGGGGGTCGACGAGACGCTTCACAAGTGGTCGGTCTCCGCAGGTCCCACGAAGGCGCGACCTGTTGCGGCGCTTGTGAACGCGGCCCGAAAGGGAGTCAAGGTCACGGAGATCGACTACAGCACCCGTCGGCCCAGGGATCTGACAGCGAAGTTGTAGTGCGTCGATGCAGAGCAGCGGGCAGCGCTACCTGGTCAGGAAGCCTCATCGCGTTGGCGGCGCCGATCAGGAGCGGGAACGCCAGTGAGGCCTGCCAGGCCTGGCGGGAGAGGTCACGGAAGCACAGGACGGTCGCAGCGGCCACAGGTGCTGCGATGGCGGCGAGTCCGAGGAACGTGCCCCATCCCGGGAGCGGATCGGAGAGGAACAATCGCAGTCACAGCACGATCGAGGTCACTGCGATGGCGGCGAGGGGAAGGCCGGCCGCGAGCGCTATTTCGCGGCGCGGATTGAGGGGAGGCCTTAGTGGACGTCTCGAGTGTCGAACAGGGCGAGCGTTGTGGGCGTTGAGGTTCCGGGTTGCGGTTGCACGGATTTGACGAATCTGAAGGATACTCAGCGTTGTCCCGTAAGCGTTCGGGGCCGGTCAGTTGGCATCCGGAGTCGCCGAGGTCGTGCAGGCCTGGCGGGGCGCAGGGAGGACAATTTGAGCGTCGGGCCCGGATCCGCGCTCGGTTGTACCACCCGGTCGAGGCGCTGACTCCGGGGAAGGGATGGTCGCTGGGTCGCCACGTTCGCGGGCATGACGGCCACCAACGACCACAGGGCAATAGCGGACATGCCGGAGTGAACAGAGTATCTGGGTATGCATCAATGGAGACCAGTCATCGAACGCGGTGACGGAGCGTGGATCGGTCTGATGGGCGACGGACGCCTTGGTGTCGGTGTTCTCGGCGAGGAGCGGGTGAGTCTGGGGCAGGCGAACATGGTCCCTATGTGGCCGTTCATGGAACGCCCGCTGGCCGATTGCCTCGGCGAGTTCTCCCAGCACTGGGCGGACTTGAGTCCGGAGGAGTTTCGTTCCCCGTCGCATTTGCTGTCAACGGTCATCGGGTCGGCGCGGCGGTCCTGGTCGCCGTACTTGAGGGACTGTGCTGCGCAATGGTTCCGGCAGGCCGCCGAAATGCAGGAATTCGATTCCAGCGAACTCGAATCCGTTCGCAGCGAGGTCGACTAACGCCTCCAGGTTCCTGCCCGGCGGGCACTGACCACCCGCTCATCTCGGAGCCGCCGGACCAGATGCCGTTGAAGCGCAACAGATCATGGTGTGATGGCAAGAGTGATCATGGCGAAGAACGAAGATCTGGTGCTGCTATTCAGCGGACTGAGTCGTAGTCGGTTCGTCAGGTTGGTCGGCCAGCTTCGTCGCGAAGGCGCCGATCCTGCGCTGCGAGGTCGCCCTTGGAAACTCGCCTTCGAAGACCCGGGTGCTGCTGGTCGCGGCTTATTGGCGTACCAACCTCACGATGCCCCAGATCGCAGCGTTGTTCGGTACCTCGAAGTCCGCCGCCGATCGGATCATCGACGACCTCGCGCCGAAACTAGCGCTCCGACCTCGGCAGCGGCCTCCCACTGAAAGGTCCGCGCCTGTATCGAACACACCTTCGTGAGGATGAAGGTCTGGAAAGTGCTGCGCGACTGACGACTGCACGGCCATGGATCCGCCGAGGCGATGGCCGGCATCGCACGGCTTCACAACCTCACCCTCGAAGACTGACACACCGCGAGCACCGCAACGGAACATGCTGACAGTTAACTTACGGGACACCGCTTGGTTACAACATCCGAGATTGCCCGGCGCCATGCCGCCAGCATCACCATCATCTCGAGCACACGCCTCCCGGTGAACCTGGGAATGCCAAGGCGCGCTTCCCTTTGCAGTGGGAAGCGTGCCTTGTTGTGCGTCGTGTCGGTGCGTGCGGTTAGGCGCTGGCGCCGGTCTTGAGGTTGCCGAGGAGGGTTGTGAAGTCCTCGGTCGGGAGGGCGAAGATCGGGGAGTTGCTGCCGAGCTTGGAGTCGCGGAGTTCGAAGCCGGCCGGGGTGGGGCGGGCCTCCACGCAGTCCCCGTTGCCGGTGCTTGAGCTGCGGGTGCTCTTGCGCCAGTGAGCGCAGGCTACCTCGACACAGTCACCGTTGCCGCTGCTCTGGCTCCGGGTGCTCTTGCGCCAGATCCGCTGCTGACCGGCCGCTTCACTCATTCTCGCTGTACTTCCTTCAACTCTCGGGCGATGCGCTCGGCGCTTGCCTTGGGGCTGAGTGCGACGTCGTTCCAGAGCGCATCGTAGGTCTCTTTGAACGAGTCTATGTCAGGGTCTTCCTCGTAGATCGCGGCGGCAGAGCTGTCGATGTACACCACGGTGGGGAGGGGTTCGGGCAGCTTGAAGATGGTGTAGCCCACTACGATTCCGGCCGCGATGTGGGTCCAGGCGTCGTTCGGAAGGAGTCGGATTTCAGCCCTGGGAAAATCAGAGATTTCCAGCAGACGTTCCAGCTGTTCTGCGGTTACGTCGGCACCTCCTACACGCTGCTTGAGTATCGACTCGTGCATCAGGAGTTTGATCTGAGGGCTGTTGCGCTTGGCGAGCACGCTGGTGCGCAGCATTCTCGCCTCCAACTGTCGCCGGAGGGTGACTGGATCCTTCCGCATCGGGCCGTTGCTCATCAAGGCCTCAGCGAACCGCTGGGTCTGGGCGATGCCGGTCATGACGGTGAGCTCAAGGATCTGGATCTCTTCAGCTTCGCCCTCCATCCAAATGTGGTTGGCGAGATTCCTGATGTAGGGCTGGAAAGAATCCACCCAGCCTCGCTTCGGCGCGTCCTCGTTGATCTGGATGAGGCTCGCGCGCTCCAGCGGGTCGTTGACTCGGTAAAGGTCCAGCAGTGTCAGAAACACGTCACCAGGCATCGGGTACTCGCCTGACTCATAGCGACTCAGGGTCGCAGCAGTCTTGCCGATGTGGTCGGAAACCTCAGAGCCCTTGAACCCCAGGTCTTCTCGATAAGTACGCATCCTCCGGCCGATGTATCGAGCTCGAGCGGTGGGCGGGTTGGGCTTGGCCATGGCTACCCCCAGAGGGCTCATGCGTCACATGAGTGTCGCGCTGATCTCTGTGCAGCGTAACATTTTCCGAATCGCACTGTCCAGAGGCTTGCGTCAGCGGCATCAGTTGTGTCACTCTGAGATGGCGATCGTGACCGTAAGGCTCGATCGAGCAAGATGGACTTTGCTCATGTCGGCTGGTTCGGTGGGGGATCAGCCGGTGCCCGTCCCCGGACCCCCGTTCGGGGGCGGGCGACTTTGACAACTGCATCCGGCCGCACATAGGCGTGGCCCGCGCGTAGAAAATTCTTTGGCGAGAACTCGCGCGGGCCACTTACACAAGAGAGGCGTGCTCTCATGGCACTACTCAGCCTAGCTCGCGACAACGTGCCCGCCTGGGCGAAGATCGAGCTGCATTTGCATCAGCCTCGACGAGGATGGTTCGGCCTCGGCCGGCTGCGCTGCGAATGGTGCTCCGAACGGTGGGGGCGCTTCGGCTGCTACTTCCGCCAAACCGCCGCGCGCGCGTTCGTACTCAACGCGTCCACCGCGCAGCTCCGCGAGGCGATGACCGCCGGGCGGATCACCCGCGATGACCTGCACCTGCGTCGCCGTTCACGCCGGTCAGGCGCGCACCGCCGCAAGCCCAGCCCGCATCCGGTCGGGCCCGGTCCGCTCGCCGAGTGCCTCGTGCTCGCGGAGGCGCTGGCATGAGCAGCATCAAGATCGGCACCGCCGACTTCACCGGCCGCGTCGTGTCCGGCGTCATTCTGGAAGGGGAGCCGGGCTCGGTCGTACTCCGGCAGCTCTTCCCCGGTGAACCGGCCGACATCGGGGTGATCGATCAGATCGAAGCGGTCTCGGCGCAGCTCACGATCCACCCCGGCCACCGGCGGGCCTGGACCGAGACCGACCGGAGCGCGCTGGCGCAGTTCTTCGCCGACCGCTACCGGGACCGCAGCCGGTTCGCGGACCTGCTCGAATGCGTCGCAGTCCTCGGAGGGTCCGCCAATGCCCGCTGAACCCGACTGCTGGGTCCTGCTCGGCGACTTCTCGTACTCGACCGGAATGGGCGGCCACGTGCGCTTCATCGTCGAGCGGAACACCGAAGACCCCGCACTGCACGGCATCAGCTCCGACGAGGACAAGGGCGCAGGGCTGCGGCCCGTCGCCGTCTTCACCGAGCCCGCGCGGGGCCCGATCGAAGGGCGGCCGACGTGGAAGGGCGACCGGATGTGCGCCGCGATCGAGCGCGATGCCAGAGGAATCGCTTCTAGGCGCGCTTTACGGGACTGCGCAATGTGGCCGTTAGCGGTATCCTGAGGACAATCCGATTCCGCCGCTTCACCCCCGAGCGAGGCCGAATTGTCCGATGCATATGCCCATGACGCCGACAGGTACTGGAACGACGACCATCCCGTCCTCGAACTGATCCGGGCGCGGCAATCCGCCGGCTCCGCGCCCGGTTCGCGCGTCGACGGACTCAAGCTCGGTCTGGCCGTCGAGGGCGGCGGGATGCGCGGGGTCACCTCCGCCGCGATGCTCGTCGCGCTCGACGACCTGGGGCTGCGCGGCGTGTTCGACGCCGTGTACAGCACTTCCTCGGGCTCGATCAACGCCGCCTACTTCATGGCGGGCGGCGACTGCTGGTACCCGCTGACGATCTACTTCGACGACCTGGCCACGCGCAAGTTCGTGGACATGCGCAACATGTTCAACAGCCGCCCGATGCTCAACCTCGACTACGCCTTCGACGAGGTGCTCGA
>JABFVX010000156.1 GCA_013362555.1 Mycobacteriaceae bacterium | reverse complement strand
GGAAGTTGGCGTGGTGCTCGACGTCGAGCACCACGGTCTCGCCGGGGACGCAGGAGGCCAGCAGATTCAGCGCGTCGGTGGTGTTGCGGGTGAACACCGCCACCTGGTCGGGCGCGGCATTGACGAAGCGCGCCACCGTGTCTCGCGCGGTTTCGTAGCGGCTGGTCGAGACCTGGGAGGGGTAGCCCGCGCCGCGGTGGACGCTGGCATAGGTGGCCAGCGCGCGCTGCACGTGTTCGTGCACCGACACCAGCGCGGGCGCGCTGGCCGCGTAGTCGAAGTTCGCGTAGCGGCAGCTCGCGCCGTTCGCCAGCGGAACCTGCAGGTCCGCGCCCACGACGTGGGCCAGCGGCACGTCACACGACGCCACCGGCAGGTGTGGTGTCCCGGACAGTGCGCGATCGAGAACAGCAGTCATCACGTAATCCCTTCGGACCAGGGACCCGTTCGGATGGGTCCGCGCTTACCGCGCCCGTGCCGGACGTCGGTCGGGTCGTCACCCGGAGCACCCCGCCGCGGAGGGAGGGTTGCCGGCCAGCAAGCCGGGGCTTGACGCTGGCACTCATGACCTGGTTCGGAAGGATGCCGCACGCCTTCGGCGGCTGTCAACCCCAGTGGCTCAGGCGGGTGCGAGCCAGTGCCCCCACGGCGTATTCCGGACCACCATGAACACCGCCATCAAGACCAGCACCGGATTGGTCCACCCCGCCGTGAATCGAATGGGCGCCCGTGCGTCCCCCCGCCACCGGAGTCGCAGCCACCGAGCCCACACGATCACGCCCGCGACCAGCAGCGGAAACAAGAGCACGTTGCTGTGCAGACCGGCGACCAGGTCGCCGTTGGTCAGGTCGTGCATGCCGCGCAGTCCGCCGCAGGCCGGACACCACCACCCGGTCAGCTCGTGGAACGGACACAGCCCATATGAGCCCCGCACATGCGGATCCCGCATGTGCAACACCGCGACCGCCCCGGCCGTCGCGACCCCTGCCAATATCGGCGTCCGCATCAGCGTGCTACCCACAACCCCCACGATATCGCCCTCCAGAACGACCCATGAAGTGCGTTAGACGCACGTCACGGGTCATTCTGGAAGAGGTTCGTGGGTGTCGAGACGCTCTTCCGCAGCGTCGTGTCTGCGCTCGCGGATCTTCCAGACCAGCAGGGCGACCACCACGATGACCGCCACGGCGATCGCGATGCCGCGTCCCGCGGTCTTGGCGACGTGCTCGTACGACCGGCCCGCCAGGTAGCCCAGGAGCACGAACCCGGTGCCCCAGATGACTCCGCCGAGTGCGTTGAACGCCAGAAAGCGGCGGTACGGCATCTCCGCGATCCCCGCCAGCGCGGGCATCACCGCCCGGAAGAACGCCGTGAAGCGGCCCAGCACCACCGCCCAGCCGCCGCGCCGAGCCAGGAAGGCTCGCGCGTTGTCCAGTTTGTGCCGCCGGGAATCGAGCAGCGACATCCGGAGCAGCCGGGGCCCGATCTTCCTGCCCACCTCGTAGCCCACGCTGTCGCCGATGATGGCCGCCGCCACCACGAGCACCATCATCGTCCACAGATTGAGGTGGTCCTGGCTGGCGGCCACCCCGCCCAGCACCGCGGCCGTCTCCCCCGGGATCACAAATCCGACAAAAATCGCGTCTTCGGCGAACACCAACAGTCCTACCAGCAGATATATCCAAAGTGGTGGGACGTTCAGTATTCGTTCCAGCAGCCCGTGCATGTCCGCACGTTACCCCTATGACGAGCCGTTTTCCGGATTGCCTCGGTCTCGCGATAGACTTCCAACGCCTCTCCCGAGGCACGCCGCCTTAGCTCAGTCGGTAGAGCGCTTCACTCGTAATGAAAAGGTCAGGAGTTCGATTCTCCTAGGCGGCTCCAAGAGACCCCACTTCGGTGGGGTTTTTGCATGACTGGACGGTTTAGTCTGTGCGATGGTGCGCTCCACCAGGGCCTTTCGAGTCATGGGCGTAGGTGTGGAGACACTCCGCGTCAGAAACAGACCGGCCTGAAACGCGTTGATAGCCTTCGGGCATGAGTACTAACCTCGCATTCGTCTTGCTCGCAGGCATTCTCGCGCTGACCTACGTGGTGGTGCGGTATCTCAGTGCGCTGGAGACGCGTTGGCGTGCCGACGCCGCCATGGACAACCGCGTCGACTGCTATATGAGCGACTTGCGCAACCCGGACGCCGGTGTTCTCAAGGCCGCGAACCACCTCGGCGGCATGTAGGCGCCTTCATCGAAGCCTGTACTGGCGCAATCGGTTGCCGATCCCGCGACGGTCAGGCACGGGCGCGCACGGCCTGCCACGCGCGCAGCCACGGCTGTGCGGTGGCCACGTCGGCCGGGGCGACGTCGGCCAGGACTGTCACTCCCCAGGACGACAGGGCGTCGAGTGCATTCCGGACGGCCGGGAAGCCGAGTTGGGCGCTGGTCGAAATAGGAACCGCGACAACGGGCATGCCTTTGCCGACGGCCTCGACGAGCATTCCGAGGGGAAGGGTGTCGCAGATGCCCGCGGCCCACTTGGCGGCTGAGTTGCAGGTGAGCGGGGCCGCGATCATGGCGTCGGCGGGCGGCAGGACATCGGGCGCTTCGGGATCCTTGTACTGGCTGCGCACGGGATGGCCGGTCCGGGACTCCAGCGCGGCTGCGTCGATGAACTTGCGGCCGTCGGGCGACGCGACCACGCAGACGTCCCAGCCGTCGGCTTGCGCGATGTCGACCAGGCGGCCGACCTCGCGGGCCGCCGGGGAACCGGTGACGATGGCGTACAGGACGGGCTGATCGCGGTCGTTCATCGGCCCATCGTGTCAGGCCGAGCGCGTAGCGTGCCCGGCGTGACCGATGTCGACCACCTTGCCGCCACCCGAAATTTCTACGACACCATCGCGTCCGAGTACGCCGACCGCGTCCGGGACCACCTCGCCGCCACCCCGGTGGACCGGGCGCTGCTGGCGCTGTTCGCCGAGCTGGTGCAGGCGCAGGGGAACGTGAGGGTGGCCGACCTCGGGTGCGGCGAGGGCCGGATCACCGCGCATCTGAGTTCCCTCGGACTGTCGGCCTTCGGCGTCGACCTCTCGCCGAAACTGGTGGACCTGGCGCGCGCGGCCTATCCGCAGCTGCGCTTCGAGGTCGCCCCGATGCTCGACCTGGAGATCCCCGACGGGTCGGTCGGCGGCGTCGTGGCGTGGTACTCGATCATCCACACTCCGACGGAATTGCTGCCGGAGATGTTCGCCGCGTTCTACCGGATGCTGTCGCCCGGTGGCCACCTGCTGGTGGCCTTCCAAATCGGGGACGCGCCACTGCATTTGGTGCGGCCGTTCGGCTACGACGTGTCGCTGGAGTTCCACCGCAGGCAGCCGGACGACATCACCGCGCTGCTCGAAGCCGCCGGATTCGACGTCCGGACCCGTCTCCAGCGCGCCCCGGAGGAAGGCCTGGAGAACACCCCCCAGGCCTACCTCCTGGCCCGCAAGCCCTCGTAAGCCGTTGTTTACACCCGTACCGCGCATTCGCACCCGCAGCTGCGGGTGCGAATGCGCGGTACGGGTGTAAAGCTGGCGTCGTTACGCCTGTGCGAGGCCGATGACGTTGCCTTGGGGGTCGGTGACGATGGCGACATGCTTGCCGCCGCCGACGTCGTGGGGTTCTTCGGAGACTGTGGCGCCCGCCGCGACGAGAGTCTGGACCTGGCCTTCGAGGTCGTCCACGGTCCAATAGGGGGTCGGGCCGGTCATGCCGCGCTGGTGGCCGTTGGGAACCAGGCCGACCTGGTGTCCGCCCGGGGCGGTGAACGCCACGTAGTACGGCTGGTCGACGAAGGGCGCTACCCCCAACAGAATCTCGAACTGGGCTTTTGCGGCCTCGATGTCGGTCACCGGGTAGAGGATCGCGTCGAGTGCGTTGGTCATCGGTTTCTCCGTTTTCTGGTGTCGAACTTGCTGAGGTCAACGCTACGATCCGACCCGCACCTCGCGCTTCTTCAAAACTGATCGATCACGTGCCGCGGTTGTCGAGGCCGGTGAGGACGCCGCGGGCGAACGGATAGAAGCCTTCCGGTCCGGAGGCGGCGTCCTTCATGTGCACTGTCGTGGAATCGGTAGTGCGGTAGATCTCCTGCACGATGGCCAAGCGGGTGTCCAGATCCAGGCCCGCACCCATCACGACATGGTCGATTTTAGTGCTCGCGAGGGCCTTGCGCACGTCGTCGAGGTTGTATCCGGTGAGGATTCGGACGTCGGGCAGGCCGAGTTTCTCCTGCGCGTCAGCCACCACGGAGGTCTTCAGGCCGAGCAGCAACACGGTTGTCATGGCCTCAGGATGCCGCGATTCCCCGAGTTCTTCCAGAATGACCCGTGAGGTGCGCCAGGCGCACCTCACGGGTCATTCTGGAAGAACTTGTCAGCGGGTGTGGATGCGGAAGGGGCCGTCGGTGGAGTGGCGGTTGATGGTGTTGAGCAGAACCGACGCGGGTTCGATGATGAGGCCGACGCGGCGCTCGAACTTGGCGATCACGATGCCGACGAAGGCGGCCTGTCCGGTGGGAGTGATCGTGTAGACCACGCCGCCGGAATCGCCGTGGTCGCCGTAGAGGTCGGCGTAGATGTGGCGCGGGGTCACCTGGGTGATGCGGCCGCAGGTGCGGCCGGTGGTGGAGCCCACCTTGCACAGCTCCTGGCCCACCTGGGGGTTGAAGTTGATGCTCTCGAGAGACTGGCCGCCCAGCGACGCAGAGGTGTTCACGTTGTCGCTCAGGCGGATTACGCCGAAGCCGAACTCGTCGGTGCCGGTGTGGTCGGGGACGCCGAACTCGTACCGGCCCAGCCTGGTGCCGCCGCGGTCGGTGACCGTCATGCCAGGCTTGTAGCAGTGTCCTGCCGTCACCGCGTAGCGGCGGCCTGCGATGTCGCCCGTCACGCCGACCGAGCAGCGCGAGTTGCCCGAGTTGATCTGCTGTCCGGGGAAGGCCGACAGCTGTGGCCGCGGGCAGAACAAGTCCGCTGAGCCGGAGCCGAGGCAGGGCAGCGCCTGCGCGTGCGCCGGAACCCCCACCGCCATGCCGACGGCTGCGGCCACCGCCGCCAGCAGACCTGCGACCTTGGCCCGACGACCCGAATGCGACTGCGATGACACCGATTTCACTCCATACCCGTGCGACTCCGGGATCGACCCCCGAAGTGTTTCCGCACAAGTATCCGGAATGAAATGTGCCTGGTCAATCACGTGACAGTAGCGATCTATTTTTCACTGTCGCTGCGCCTGGCACTCAGGCCGCGCCGGGCGCAGGCAAAGCCAGGCACGAAGGGCCTCGGCTGTCGGCAGCGCGGCCGTCGGCCCGGGTATGGAACGTCAGAGGTGTCGTAGGAGGGAGAAGCCAGGGCGTCTTGGTTGGCAGAGCGCACACTATGCGACGAAAACCGGCGCAGGACCGCATTTTTTGCGGAAAGTGTGCCGTCTCCCGACCAGCGATCGACTCCCCTCGAAATGGGCCGCAGGTCGTACACCAGCCGTTGGAGGCGCAATCACAGCCTTTCTCGCCATGTCGAGACGACGCAGGTGAGCCGCCGTTAACACAATATTAAGGTTTCATTTCCCCTATTAGTTCCGACCGATTTGCTGTTTACCGTCTAGTTCTGACCCGAGGGGTCTGTTCCCGGCCAGGCTGCCTTCACGGGCAGTTTGCGCCACGGCTCGACATGAGGGATATGCAGAAGATGAGGATCAGCAAGTTCGCCGCAGTCTCCGCAATGGTCATCGCGGCGATGGGTATCGGAACCGGAGCGGTCAATGCCGCGCCCGCCGCACCGCAGGCATCGCAGTACACCGCCGTGCAAGGCCAGTTGCCCGGTGGCGTCGGCTACACGGTCAGCGCCGTCGACAAGTC
Source organism: Mycobacteriaceae bacterium (assembly GCA_013362555.1). Lineage (GTDB taxonomy): Bacteria > Actinomycetota > Actinomycetes > Mycobacteriales > Mycobacteriaceae > JABFVX01. Next base: position 4,226 of record JABFVX010000156.1, on the reverse strand, counting down.
GGTCGTGCTGCGAGCCGACGCGGGGTCGCTCACCGCTCGCGGGAATGTTTTCGAGGTCCGGGACCGCACCGGCAAGGTGCTGACCAGCCTGCCGCTGACGTACCAGCTCAACGGCATGCAGTGGCCGATCGCCGCGAAGGTGCAGGGCCGCACGGCGACCCTGACCCCGATTACCGACCCGGTCAAGGCGGTGCCGGTCAAGCCGGTCGCGGCCGAGGACTTCAACAGCGCGCTGAGCCAGGCGTCGGTGGAGATCGGCCTGGCGTGGGCGGTGGCTTCGGTCATCGGCACCGTGGTCGGCGGCGGCATCGGGTGTGTCGTCGGCGCGATCGTCGGCACCGCGCTGATGCCCGCGATCTTCATCGCGGGGCCCATCGGCGGCTGCCTCGCGGGCATTGTGGCCGGTTCCGCGCTCGGGGGCGTGATCGGCAACCTCGTGCTCGGCGTTCCGGTGACCATCGGCAGCGCGATCAAGTTCTTCGACACCATCAACAAGCCGAAGGCGTAACTGCCTCGCTCGCCAATAACCGAGCCTCGCATCCAATGTGTGGATGCGAGGCTCGGTTAATTGGCGACAGCTGAAGGCGGATAAAGCTATTCGGCGTAAATGGCCGGGTCGGCCATGCTGTTCTGGAATTTGATGCCGCTGGCGATGCCTGCCGGAACACCGACGATGAAGCCGCCCGCGACGGCGCCGAGCGAGGCGAAGACTCCCGCGCCCACCAGGCAGCCCGCCGCGGCGGTCACGATGTCCACCGGCGGCGCGATGCCGACGATGGCGCCCGCGACGATGCCGACGCCGCATCCCGCGGCGGCTCCGATCGCGCCGCCCGCCATGGTGCCGATGCTGATGGCGAGGCTGATCTCGTTGACCGCGGCCTGGACGGCGATATCGAACTTCTCCGTCGGGGAATGACCGACGAAAGCCGCGCCGCCGACTGTCGAGGCCGCCTTCGGGGCAGAAGCCGCGGGCGCGGCGGCGTGCTGATCGGCCTTCGCGTTGAGGGCTGCCTTGGGCGGAGTCGCGAACTTCGGGGTGCCTGCCAGCACCTGGCCCTGCGGGCTTGCGACCTGGAACTGCCCGCCCTGCGAGGTGAGGGTGCCGAGTGGGCTGGTGATCACCACGGAGCTGTCAGCGGTGTTGCTCGTGTACCGCACACCGGGCAGGATGTCGGCGCTGAGCGAATTGCGATCCAGCTTCGGCGCGGCAGGCGCAGTGGGCGCAGTGGGCGCGGCGGGTGTGTTCGGGGCGGGCGTCGCGCCCGCGGTGGCGGCCGCGGCGGTGATCGCGGTGACGGCGAGTGTCGCGGTGACACCGGCCCTGGTCAATGTGTTCATGTGTTGTGTCCTCATCCGAGTGGCGTGCTCAGGGCACAATCCCACCCTTGCGACGCCGCTACAAGGCGCTGAATGCGCATATATCCATCAACGCATTGGGCAGCCCGGATCGGATCCGCCCCACCAGCAGAGATCCACGCCCCCAGGCCCATTCGACACTGTACCGAGTGACCTACGCCATCCAGCGCAGTTCGATTTCAGTGCGGCTGGGCAGCGAGGGTCGCGACCATTGCGGCAATGGCGAAGCGGGGCTTGACGTTGGTGGCGAGGGCCTCCCGACAGGCCAGGACCGCGTCGACGCAGTGCAACAGCGACTCGGGGTCGGCGCGGCGCGCCAGACCGGCGGTCCGCTCGGCGCGGTCCGGATGCGTGAGCGGCACGCTGTGCGCGCCGAAGCGCAGTGTCAGCGCGTCCCGGTATAGCCCGGCCAGGTCGATCAGGGTGCGGTCCAGGGCATCTCGACCGGTGCGGGTGGCCCGGGACTTCTGCCTGCGCTCGAGGTCGCGCAGCGCGCCCGCGGAGCCGCGGACGGCGCCCGCGGAGCCCTTGCCGGTGCCGCCCTTGCCCAAAGCGATCTCGAGCTCGGCGCGTTCTCGTTCGTCGCGGGCGGCGCTGAGCTCCTTCGCCTCCTCGTCGGCCGCCTTGACCAGCTCTTCGGCGGCCTCGTAGGCCCGGGCAGGCTGACGCGCGGCGTCGGCCAGCGCCAGCGCCGCATCGCGCCGCGCACGGGCTTGCTCGTCGGTGGCGAGCCTGCGGGCCCGCCCGACATGTCCGCCGCTGCACGCCGCGGCAGTCGCGGCGGCGTCGGGATCGATGCCGTCCCGCGCGGTCAGCACGCGGGCGATCGCCTCGGTCGACGGGGTCACCAGATGCACGTGCCGACAGCGCGAACGCAGCGTCACGGAGATGTCTTCCGGGTCGACGGAGGGCGCGCAGAGCAGGAACACCGTCCGCGCCGGCGGCTCCTCGACCACCTTCAGCAGCGCGTTGCCCGCGCCCTCGGTGAGCCGGTCGGCGTCCTCGACGAGCACTACTTGCCAGCGTCCGGTGCTCGGCCGCCGTGCCGCCAGCTGCACGATGCCGCGCATCTCGTCGACGCCGATGCTCAGGCCCTCCGGGATGACCCGCCGCACGTCGGCATGAGTGCCTGCCATGGTGGTGGTGCAGGCGTGGCACACCCCGCATCCCGGGCGCTCCGGATCGGCGCACTGCAAGGCCGCCGCGAAACACAGCGCCGCCACCGACCGGCCGGAACCAGGCGGGCCGGTGAACAGCCAGGAGTGCGTCATCCCCGATCCGCCGCCGCGCCGCGCCGCCTCGGCCGCGGCGGTCAGTTCCGCCTCGACGGAATCCTGGCCGACAAGCCGATCGAAAACGGGTCCTGGCATGCCCCGACTCTATCGGGGTGGCGACGGTGGGCGCACCTCCCGGGTCACTGCGGAAATGCCTGTTCGGGGTCGATGCCCGCGCGGGTGTAGGTGGTGTTCTGGCCGTCGATGGCCTCGCGAATGATGTCGGCGTGCCCGCTGTGGTGGGCGACTTCGCGGTAGATGTGCAGCAGGACTTGTCGCACGGTCCACCACTCGCGTTCCGGTTGCCACGGGGCGGTCGGCAGCGGGACGAGCTCGTCGAGGTTCGGGTGGGTGTGGATGACCTGGTTCGTCGCCGCCGCGGCAGCTTCCCATTTCGCCAGCTGATCGGCGAGGGTCTGCTCGGCGGTCATCACGTACGCCGTCGCCGCGCCGGTGGTGTCGAACTCGGCGTTCTCGTCTTTGTCGGCGATGACCTTCAGCCAGTGCCGCTCGGTGGCGCCGAGGTGGTGCAGCAGGCCGCCCAGAGTCAGCTCGCTCACCGTCGACCGCGACCGCGCCTGCTCGTCGCTGACCCCGGTGACCGCGATCCGGAACATCTCCCGCTGCCCGTCCAGCATGGTGATCAGATCGTCGCGCTCAGTGCTCATTGCTGTCGTCCTTCGGGCCCATCGAAACGTGATGGACTACACCGTAGAACACATCTCCTCGCGGGAGCTCGGCCTATTTGGCGGGGGTCTTCTTGGCCGCGGTTTTCTTTGCCGGCGTCTTCTTGGCTGCGGTTTTCTTTGCCGGCGTCTTCTTGGCCGCGGCCTTCTTCGCGGGCGCCTTCTTGGCGGCCTTCTTCTTCTTGACCGGGCCGCGGGCGCGGCGGTCGGCGAGAAGCTCGGCGGCGCGCTCGTCGGTGATGCTCTCGACCTCGTCGCCCTTGCGGAGGCTGGCGTTGGTCTCGCCGTCGGTGACGTACGGGCCGAAGCGGCCGTCCTTGATCACCATCGCGTTGCCGGAGACCGGGTCGCTGCCGAGCTCGCGCAGCGGGGGCGCGGCGGCGGCCTGGCGTCCGCGCCGCTTCGGCTCGGCGTAGATCCGCAGCGCTTCCTCCAGGGTGACCGTGAACAGCTGGTCCTCGGTCGTCAGCGAGCGGGAGTCGGTGCCCTTCTTCAGATACGGGCCGTAGCGGCCGTTCTGCGCGGTGATCTCCTCGTTCGACGCCGGGTCGAGGCCGACCACGCGGGGCAGCGACAGCAGCCGGAGCGCGTCCTCGAGCGTCACGGTGGCCACGTCCATGGACTTGAACAGCGACCCGGTGCGGGGCTTCGCCGCGACGGCTTTCTTGGCCCGGCCGGACTGGCTCGGCTTCGAAGCGTCGGATTCGGCGGGCGCGGGCAGTATTTCGGTGACGTAGGGGCCGAATCGTCCTTCCTTGGCGACGATTTCGTTCCCGGTGACCGGGTCCGAGCCGAGTGTGCGGCCCTCCTGCGGAGTGGCGAAGAGCTTTTCGGCCACGTCGAGCGTAAGTTCGTCCGGCGGAAGGTCTTCCGGCAGGTTCGCTCGCTGCGACACCGGTTCGCCGCCGTC
>JABFVX010000194.1 GCA_013362555.1 Mycobacteriaceae bacterium | reverse complement strand
TTATCGCAACAAGAGCCGACGCGCCCCATCGACTGCCTCGTGCGCAACTTGCGTAGTTCGCTGCGAAATTCTTCACTCGTGTACTCGCTGCCGCGATCCGTATGCATGACGCAACCGTGCTCCAGGCCGCCACGCCCGGCCGCCATCCGCAAGGCGGCGACCGGCAGCCCGGCGCGGTGGTGGTCGGCCATCGTGTGCCGTTCGGAAACTCATCGTTGCTGCTCGGGGGCTGTCTGGCGCGCCATCACAGTCTACTGGAACCCTGTCCGGGTGATCGTTTCGCTCGTATACCAGGTGACTCGCAAGCTACTCGCGGCCCCGGCGGTGCTGCTGCGCCGGGACACGGCCAGGGACGCGGAATTGCTCGTGCTGCGGCACGAGAACGCGGTGCTGCGCAGGCAGCTCACGAGGCCGGTGCGATACGGGCATGCGGACCGGCTGTGGTTCGCAGCGCTGTCCTCGCTGATCTCCCGGCGCCGGTGGGCGCAGGTGTTCCCGGTGACGCCGGCGACGCTGTTGGCGTGGCACCGCAGGCTGATCGCCCGGAAGTGGGACTACAGCAAGCGCCGACGCAGGCCCGGGAGGCATTCGACGGCGGGTGCGGTGAAGGCTCTGGTGCTGCGGCTCGCCAGGGAGAATCCGCGTTGGGGCTGTCGACGAATTCAGGGCGAACTGGTCCGGCTCGGACACCCGGTCGGCTCGACGACGGTCTGGGAGATCCTCACCGCGGCGGGCATCGATCCAGCCCCACGCCGCAGCCGTCCGACATGGCACGATTTCCTGACGGCGCAAGCCCAATCCATCATCGCCTGCGACTTCGTCCACATCGACCTGGTCGATCCGCGCCGGGTGTACGCGCTGGTGTTCCTCGAGCACGGCACACGCCGGCTGCACATCGCGGGAGTGACCGCCCATCCCACCGGGCCCTGGACGGTGCAGCAAGCGAGAAACCTAGTCGTCGAGCTGGGTGTTCGGGTGGACTCGCTGCGTTTCCTGCTCCGTGACCGGGACGCGAAGTACACCGAGTCCTTCGACGCGGTCTTCAAAGCCGACGACATCCAGGTCATGAGGACCGCGCCACGGTCCCCACGGATGAACGCGCACTGCGAACGTGTCATCGGCACCCTGCGCCGCGAGGCCCTCGACCACCTTTTGATCTGGAACGAGGCGCACGCTCGGCAGGTCCTCGATGCCTACGCCCAGCATTACAACGGTCATCGCCCACACCAGGCTCGCGGACAGCTCCCGCCCCTCGCCCAGGAGCACCCGACGCCTATAGCCGGCCCGTACGCTGACCGGATTCTGCGCACCCGAATACTCGGCGGCGTGATCAACGAGTACAGATACGCCGCCTGACCAGGAACGACGAGTTTCCGAACGGCACACCCTACCCGACGGCGGTTTGTTCGCCGGTCGTGAGGTAGGCGATGACCATGTCGCCCAGCAGAGTCCGGTAGTGGTCGCGGCGGTCCGGTGCGATGAGGTCTCGTCCGAAGAGGGCACCGAAGGTGTGCCGGTTCGTGATCCGGAAGCAACAGAACGAGCTGATCAACATGTGCAGGTCGACGGCGTCCACCTGGGCGTTGAAGACTCCCTGTTCGCGGCCCGCGCGGAGGATCCGGTCGATGATGGCGATCACCGGGGCGTTGAGCGAACGCAGCGTCGGTGAGGCGGCGATGTGCTCGGCCTGGTGGATGTTCTCGATGCTGACGAGGCGCATGAACTCCGGGTGCGCCTCGTGGTGGTCGAAGGTGAGACCGGCCAGGCGACGGATCGCGGACACCGGGTCGAGATGCTCGACGCCGAGTTCCTGTTCGCTGTGCCGGATGCTGGCGTACGCCCGCTCCAGCACGGCCGTGAACAGCTGCTCCTTGCTGCCGAAATAGTAGTAGATCATGCGTTTCGTGGTCCGGGTGCGATCGGCGATGTCGTCGATGCGGGCGCCGGAATAGCCGATGCGCGCGAACTCCTCCGTCGCGGCCTCTAGGATCTCGGCCCGGGTCCGTGTGGCGTCACGGGTACGTCTGGCAGCCGGTTGTCCCTTTGTCGGAGTCGGTGACTGCGGGGGGACGGAAGCTGGCATGAGGTTCCTCACCGGGTAGGACTGCCGACGAGGTCGGCGAGGTCATCGAGCATACGATCGATGTGCGGCTCACAGCCGGTGAACAGCCGGAAGGCGTCGGCGGCCTGGAAGACGGCCATGCCGCCGCCGTCGAGGGTGCGGCAACCGAGGGCCCTTGCCGTGCGCAGCAGTTCGGTCTCCAGCGGGCTGTAGACGACCTCGGCCACCCACAGCCGTGGGTGCAGCAGCTCGGCGGGGAACGGCAGCCCCGGGTGGCCCGCCATCCCGGTGGGGGTGGCGTGGACCAGGCCGTCGGCTCGCGCCAGCTGGGCCGCCAGGTCCGGCAGCGGCGCGGTACTCGCACAGCCGGGCCCGAAGGTGCGGTGGAGAGCGGTGGCGAGGGCGGCCGCGCGGGTCTGGTCGGCGTCCACGAGGACGAGCCGGTCGGCGCCGACGGTGAGCAGCGCGTGGGCGACGGCGGCCCCGGCCCCGCCCGCCCCGAGCTGTACGACCGAACCG
>JABFVX010000096.1 GCA_013362555.1 Mycobacteriaceae bacterium | reverse complement strand
CGACGAGTCGCTGCGGGTGCCGGACACGGTCGAGACGCTGCAGGCCCTCGCCGCGGGCGGGTACGTGGGCCGCGAGGACGCGGCGACCCTCACCGCGTCCTATGAGTTTCTCCGGCTCCTCGAACACCGGTTGCAGCTTCAGAAGCTGCGCCGCACGCACACGCTGCCGCCCACCGAGGACGAAGAAGGGTTGCGCTGGCTGGCTCGCGCGGCCCACGTCCGCCCGGACGGCAGGCGCGACGCGCTCGGAGTGCTCATCGCGGAGATCAAGCGAAATGCGGTGCGGGTCAGGCGGTTGCACGGAAAGCTGTTCTACCGCCCGCTGCTGGAATCGGTCGTGCGGCTGGAGCCGGGCGCGCTGCGCCTGTCCCCGGACGCGTCCGAGCGTCAGCTTGCCGCCCTCGGCTACCGCGCCCCGCGCAACGCGCTCGGGCACCTGCGGGCCCTGGCGGGCGCTCCGTCGCGCAAAGGTCGCATCCAGGCGCTGCTGCTGCCGACGCTGCTGGAGTGGCTGGCCGACACACCCGATCCCGACGGCGGGCTGCTGGCCTACCGGCGCGTGTCCGAGGGCTTGGCGGACCAGGTGTGGTTCCTGCGCGAGCTGCGCGACGAGAGCGCAATCGCCCAGCGGCTCATGATGATTCTCGGCACCGCGGGCTACCTGCCGGATCTGCTGATCAACGCCCCGGAGACCATCCGGATGTACGCCGACGGCCCGGACGGCCCGGTGCTGTTGGACACGGACCCGGACGACGTGGCGCGCGGCATCATGACCGCCGCCGCCCGCTACGACGACCCGCGTCGCGCGGTCATGGCCGCGCGCTCGCTGCGCCGCCACGAGCTGGCCCGGGTCGCCTCGGCGGACGTGCTCGGCATGCTGGACGTGCCGCAGGTGTGCTGGGCGTTGTCGTCGGTGTGGGCCGCGGTCCTGAATGCCGCCCTGGACGCGGTGATTCGGGCCAGCGAGGCCGAATTGGGCGGTCCCGCACCGGCATCGCTCGCGGTGATCGGCATGGGCAGGTTGGGCGGGCTCGAATTGGGTTACGGCTCGGACGCGGACGTGCTGTTCGTCTGCGACCCGAAGCCGGGCCGGGACGAGACCGAGGCGGTCGCGTGGGCCAATCGGATTGCAGAGAACCTGCAACGCCTGCTGAGTGCGCCGAGCACCGACCCGCCGCTGCAGCTCGACGTGGGCCTGCGCCCGGAGGGGCGCAGCGGCCCGCTGGTCCGCACGCTGGCCGCGTACGACGCGTACTACCGGCAGTGGGCGCAACCGTGGGAGACGCAGGCGCTGCTGCGGGCCCACCAGGTGGCGGGCGACAATCAGCTGGGGTTCGAGTTTCTGCACGTCATCGACCCGATTCGGTATCCGGCGGGTGGCGCCTCGGCCGAGGCCGTACGCGAGATCCGCCGGATCAAGGCGAGGGTGGACGCCGAGCGCCTGCCGCGCGGGGCCGACCCGACCACCCACACCAAGCTCGGCCGCGGCGGCCTCGCCGACATCGAATGGACGGTGCAGCTGCTGCAGCTGCGGCACGCGCACCGATTCGAGTCCCTGCACAACACCTCGACCCTCGAAGCCCTCGACGCCATCGAAGCCGCCGGTCTGCTCACAGCCGCCGACGCCGGCCTGCTCCGGGAAGCCTGGATCACCGTCACCCGAGCTCGCAATGCCCTGGTCCTGGTCCGCGGCAAACCCAGCGACCAACTCCCCGCCCCCGGCCCCGAACTGACCGCCGTGGCGACGATCGCCGGCCCCCGCGACCCCGGCGAGTTCCTCAACCACTACCTCCGCACCACCCGCCGCGCCAAGGCAGTAGTGGAAGAAGTGTTTGGCCGATAACCCAATGCCGCTCAAACCTCCGGAACGACCCGTGACGTGCGTTGAACGCAACTCATGGGTCGTTGTGGAGGCTTGTCGGACGCGTTCGGGGCGACGGTAAGCTTGGCTAATGGTCCGCTCTGTTCAGTCGTCGCCGGTTCGGGAGATTCTGGCGTTGACGCAGCGTCCGGAAATCATCTCCTTCGCGGGCGGGCTGCCGGCCCCGGAGCTGTTCGACGTCTCGGGCATCGAGGCGGCGTTCGCGAAGGTCTTGGTAGATCAGCCGGAGCGGGCGTTGCAGTACTCCACCACCGAGGGCGATCCGCAGCTGCGCGCGGCCGTGGCCGACCGCATGGCGGCCCGCGGACTGCCCACCGACCCGGATCAGCTCCTCGTCACCACGGGCTCACAACAGGCGTTGACGCTGCTCGCGGGCACGCTGCTGGAACCGGGCGCGGTCGTGCTCGTCGAAGACCCCGGCTATCTGGCCGCCCTCCAGTGCTTCGCGTTCGCGGGCGCGCGCGTCGTGCCGGTGCCTACCGACGACGACGGCCTCATCCCGGAGGCGCTGGACGAGATCGCCGCCCGGGAGCGGCCGACGATGCTGTACCTGGTGCCGACCTTTCAGAACCCCACCGGCCGCACCCTGCCGACGCCGCGCCGGCAGGCGGTTGCGGAATCCGCTGCCCGCCATGACTTCTGGATCGTCGAGGACGACCCCTACGGCGAGCTGCGATATGACGGCGCGGCGGAGCCGTGGATTGCCGCGCTCGCTCCGGCCGCCGATCGGACCGCCCTGCTCGGCTCGTTCTCGAAGGTGCTGGCTCCGGGCCTGCGGCTGGGCTACCTGCGTGCTCCCGACGCGCTGCGCAGGCCCTGTGTGATCGCCAAACAAGCGATGGACCTGCACACGTCCACCATCGACCAAGCCGCCGCGGCCCGCTACCTGCACGACAGTGATCTCGATGCGCACATCGCCCGCATGTGCGCCGCCTACCGCGAGCGCCGCGACGCTCTGCTCAGCGGCCTCCAGCAGGCCCTTCCCGCGGGCAGCGCTTGGAACCGCCCCGACGGGGGCATGTTCGTCTGGGCTCGCCTGCCCACGGGCCACGACGCCACCGCCTTGCTGCGCGCCGCCATCGACCACAATGTGGCCTATGTTCCCGGCGCCCCGTTCTTCGCGGGCGTGCCCGACCCGGGCACCCTGCGCCTGTCGTTCACCACGCACTCCCCGGCCGAAATCACCGAAGGCCTCCGCCGGCTGTCCGCCGCCATCTCGTCCTGAATGCGTTCTTTGGGCAGAAAGTCCGAATGAAGGACGGATTCAGGACGGCGGAGTGGCGGGGAGGTGGGCGGTGAGCCACGTGCGGACGTCGGCGATGACCTCGTCGCGTTCGGGTTCGTTGAAGATCTCGTGGTAGAGGTGGTCGTAGATCGTGACGGTGACGTCGGGGGAGCTGACGCCGCGGGCGACGATGTCGGCGCCGCCGGGATGCGCGATGGCGTCGCTGGAGCCGTGCAGCACGAGCAGGGGGTAGGTGAAGGTCGCCAGGCGTGCAGTCACGGTGTCGACCGCGTCCATGATCTCCAAGCCCGTGCGGACCGGCAGCTTGCCGCGGTGGTTCAGCGGGTCGGTGTCGTAGCTGCGCACCACGGCCATGTCGCGGCTGATCGCCAGCGAATCGAGCTTGCGGGTGCCGGTGTTGGGGGCTATTCGGCTCAGCAGCGGTGCAACGCGACGCAGCGCCGGGTGGACCGGCGGCAACTGCAGCGGGGTGCCCGACAGGACCACGCCCGCGAGGTCCATCGGCGTCCGGGTGGTGAGATACAGCGTGGCCAGTGCGCCCATGCTGTGGCCGATGAGGAATCTCGGTCTGCCCGGGGTGAGTTGGCAAGCCAGCGAAAGCATCTGGGAAATGTCGTCGGCGACGGCGGACATCCGGCCGATGTTCGCGTGCCCGCCCGCGGACCGGCCGTGGCCGTGGTGGTCCAGTGCATAACAGGCAAATCCGGCTGACGCGAGCTTCTCCCCGAGATACGCATAGCGGCCACTGTGTTCGGCTACGCCGTGCACGATAAGCACCACGGCCACGGCGGGCGAATCCGGCAGCCAGGCCCGCCAGTTGATCCGTCCGGCGGCGCCGTCGAACTCGCCGTGATCGTGTCCACTCATCTGCGAACTCCTCGAGCGCTGGGGTCGACCGAGCGGTGTGCCGGCCTCGCCGATGCAGTCTATGAGTCAAGCGAGCCGAACGCCCGTGTTGTAGACCCGCGCCTCCAGAATGACCCGTGAAGTGCGCTCAGGGCACTTCACGGGTCATTCCGGAGGTCGGTGAAACCGGCGTCTCAGCGTGAGCGCGGCGATACAGTGGGGCGGTGGCAGACCTCCTGTTCTGTTCCTCTTTCGAGCCGGGTGAACACCAGCCGGTCGACCCGATGCTGCGCGTCGGCATCGGCCCGGTCCGATCGTTCACGGCCCGAATCGCGGTGGGGCTGCACGGCAGGCACGCGCTCAAATACCACGATCCGCTGCGTGCGACGTTGTTCGAGGTCGACATCCCGGTCACCGAGCACACCGAGCTGTCGTATGCGGTGTTTCCCGAATCCGACGGGTTTCCACCGCAATACCGCGCCACCTACGTCGCCCTCGATGTCGAGTTCGACGACGGCTCCGCGGCGGGGTTCACCGCCGCTGCACAGGGCGAGTCGAAGACGCTGTACCTGGACCAGTGGAACCTGGTGCGGAGCAGGCTGGGGGCGCACGCCGGGCGGCGGGTGCGCCGCATCCTGATCGACTGCGCCACAAGCGATCAGGTCGGCTGGATCGACGACGTGCGACTGGAGGAGCGGATCGACGCGCACCGCGACGCCGTCGACTGGGTGCGCACCACCCGGGGGACCCACTCCAGCGCCGACTATTCGCGCGGCAACACCTTTCCCGCGGTCGCGACGCCGCACGGCTTCAACTTCTGGACGCCGGTGACCGACGCCGGAACGCTCGACTGGATCTACTCCTACCACCGCCACAACACGGCCCGAAATCGCCCGGCGCTGGAGGCTTTCGCGCTCAGCCACCAGCCGAGCCCGTGGATGGGGGATCGGAACACCTTTCACGTCATGCCCGGCGTCGGACCGGTCGAGGCGGACCGGGGCCGCCGGGCGCTGGAGTTCGCGCACGAGCACGAGATCGATCGGCCGTACCAGTACGGCGTCCGGTTCGACAATGGGATCACCGTGGACCTGGCGCCGACCGAGCACGCGGCCATCGTGCGGATCCGATTTCCCGAGGCGGGCGGCTGGCTGCTGTTCGACAATGTCGACATCCGTTCCTGTGTGCGGGTGCATCGGCGCTCCGCCGCGGTCGCGGCCTGGACCGCGGTGCGCAGCGGACTATCGGCGGGTTCGCGTCGGATGCACATCCACGCCGAGGCGGACGCGCCCGTTGTCCGTGGCGGACGCAAGTGGCTGACGCTGCGGAGGCCGGGCTACCTCGTTTTCGAGCACGCCGAGGTGACGCTCCGGATCGGAACCTCGCTGCTCGGCGCCGACCAAGCGCGTCGCAACATGGAGCGCGAGATTCCGGCGGGCGAGACCTTCGAGCAGGTACGCGACCGCGCCCGCGCGCAGTGGCAGGACCTGCTGTGCCGCTTCGAGATCGAGGGCGCCACCGCGGACCAGCGCACGACCTTCTACTCCAGCCTGTACCGCCTGTTCCTCTATCCCAACGTCGCCCACGAAGACACCCCGGACGGAGTGCGGCACGCCAGCCCGGTGGCACGCGGCGACGCGCCCGGCCGGATGTACGTCAACAACGGGTTCTGGGACACCTATCGAACCTGTTGGCCCGCTTATGCTCTGCTCACGCCGCGGCGCTGCGGCGAAATGATCGACGGCTTCGTGCGGCAATACCGCGAGGGCGGCTGGATCGCCCGCTGGTCCTCGCCCGGCTACGCCGACCTGATGACCGGCACCAGCTCCGATGTGGCCTTCGCCGACGCATACCTCAAGGGCGTCACCAACTTCGATGTCGAATCCGCGTATCTGGCGGCCTTGAAGAACGCCACCGTCACCCCGCCCGCCCCGGCGGTGGGCCGCAAGGGCTTGGAACGCTCGATCTTTCTGGGCTGGACGCCGACCAGCGTCAAGGAGGGCATGTCCTGGGCCTTGGAGGGATGCGTCAACGACTTCGGCCTGGCCAACATGGCCGAGGCGCTGGGCCGCCCGGACGAGGCGGCCTACTTCCGCAGCCGCGCGCAGCAATACGTGCACCATTTCGACCCGAACATCGGCTTCTTCCAGGGCCGCACCGACGACGGCGGCAGGCGCGAGCAGCGCGCGGACCGCTTCGACCCCGGTGCGTGGGGCGGCGACTACACCGAGACCAACGCCTGGACAATGGCATTCGCCGCGCCGCACGACGGCCCCGGGCTGGCCGCGCTCTACGGCGGGCTCACCGGGTTGGAAGCGAAACTGGACCAGTACTTCAACACGCCGGAAACCGCCTTGAAGACCGGCTCGTACAGCCGGGCCATCCACGAGATGCTCGAAGCCAGAGACGTGCGGATGGGTCAGTACGGGCACTCCAACCAGCCCGCGCACCACATCGCGTACATGTACCTGTACGCGGGCGCGCCCGCGAAGACCCAGCGCGCCGTGCGCGAGATCCTGCGCAGGCTCTACCTGGGAAGTGACCTCGGCCAAGGCTACTGCGGCGACGAGGACAACGGCGAGATGTCCGCCTGGTACATCCTCAGTGCACTCGGGATTTACCCGCTCACGGTGGGCAGCCCCCAATACGCGATCGGCGCACCGTTGTTCACCAAGGCGGTGGTGCACCTGGACAACGGCCGCGACCTGGTCGTCCGCGCGCCCGGCAATACCCCGGACTCCTGCTATGTCCGCGGCCTCACCGTCAACGGCGAGCCGTACCACCGCACGACGATCGACCACGCCGTGCTGGCCGCGGGGGCGGAACTGGTCTTCGACCTCGCCGACGAGCCCACCGAGTGGGGCGAGCCGCCCGCGCCCGCTCGACACCCGAATCCCCTCGTCGACCTCCCGGGCCGGGCGCACAGCTCCGACGGCGCCGCTGCGGCGCTGTTCGACGACACCACGCTCACCGAAACTGCCTTCAACACAAGCACTCCCACAGTGGTTTTCACTCCCGACGATCCGGCGCGCGAGGTCGTGATGTACACGCTCACGTCGGCGTCGCGCCCGGGCGATCCCGCGGCGTGGGCTCTCGAAGGCTCCATGGACGGCGCGTCGTGGACGGTGCTCGACGAACGCAGCGACCAGGAGTTCCGCTGGCGCAGGCAAACCCGCCCCTTCCTGCTGCCCGCACCCGCTCGCTGCGCCCGGTACCGCCTCCGCGTCACACGCGCTGCCGCCCCCGTCCGCCTCGCCCAGCTCGAGTTCCTGTCCCCATTGCTGGGCAGCAAACCTCCAGAATGACCCGTGAAGTGCGCTGAACGCACTTCACGGGCCATTCTGGAGGAGCTTATGCTTCGTGGCATGCGGATGCGATTGTGCGTGGCGATCGGGATTGCTGTGGCCTCGTTGATCATTCCCGGGCACGCGGCCGCGGTGGCGGAAACTGTCGAAGCGACGTTCAGCAAGCCCGGCCCGTGGGCGGTAAGCGCGCAGCGCGCACAGGGCTGTTGCTCCGGCACCGGCAAGGCCTTCGACGTCTGGTTTCCGACCGACTTGGGTCGCGGCGGTACCCGGCATCCGATCATCGCCTGGGGTGACGGCACCAATGCCGTGCCGTCACAATATTCCTACCTCCTCGCACACCTGGCCTCATGGGGCTTCGTCGTGGTCGCCTCCGAAAGCACGGCGACCGGGAGCGGCCAGGACATCCGCGATTCGGCGCGATATCTGTTGCGCCAGAACGATACTCCGGACAGCGTCTTCTACCGGAAGTTGAATCCGCGAGCGGTCGGAGTGTACGGCCACTCCCAGGGCGCAACGGGCGCGATCAACGCCTTGGCGGCCGCGCCGGACCTGGTCGCCACGGCCGTCGCTGCCGAACTCCCGAGCCAGCTATTCTGTGTTGCATTCTGCACCGATACCCGCAGGCTTCGGGCAGGCTCGGTGTACTTCGTGAACGGCTCGGCGGACCTGCCGATTTCACCGTCGACTCAACTGCTGCCGTGGCAGGCCGTCGGACTCCAGTCGAACCGCGCCTATTACGAGGCCACGCCGGGCATGGTCAGCAAGACCTGGGCCACTGTCAACGGCGTCAACCACAACGACATCCAAGGCAAGCCGGACTGCGCCCGGGCGTCCTTCCCCTGCGCCATCGGGGTGTTCGGGTTCCTCGGCTACCCCACCGCTTGGTTTGCGGACAGACTGCAACACGACGACCGCGCGCACCGGGCATTCGTCACGGGCGTCGGGGAACTCATGCACGCAGCCCGCTGGAGCAACCAGATCAGCAGCATCACGTCCTGAGGGTTTGTCCACAAACCTCCAGGATGACCCGTGAAGTGCGCTGGACGCACTTCACGGGTCATCCTGGAGGGCGTTGAGACCGCCCGCGCAGCAGCTGGTGTGAGATGGATCACGTTGCGGTCGGGGTGTGGGGGTGGGTAATACTGTCCGCATGATCTCTTCTCGGTAATTCTCGCGCCGCCTGTGTTCACACGCGGCATTCGCGACGACCGAGGGGAGTTTTCTTATGTCATTTCCTGTGATTCTGTCGGATTTGACCTTTTCATGGCCGGATTCCACGCCTGCCTTCGAGGGGCTTGACGCGGTGTTCGACACCGGCCGCATCGGGTTGGTCGGCGCGAACGGCGCCGGGAAGTCGACTCTGCTGCGGCTGATCGCCGGCGAGCTGCGACCTCAGCGCGGATCGGTCGCTGTGTCGGGCGGCCTGGGCTACCTGCGTCAGGATCTGGCGTTGGCGACCGGTCGGCGCGTCGACGAGCTGCTCGGCATCGCCGCCGCGCGCGCGGCTTTGCACCGCATCGAATCCGGTACGGCGTCCGGTGCGGATTTCGACGTCGTCGGGTCCCGCTGGGACGTCGAGGAGCAGGCCCTGGCCCTGTTGGCACGGCTCGGCCTCGACCGGATCGCGTCGTGCGCAACCGAGCTCGACCGCAGGCTGGCGACGCTGTCCGGCGGCGAGACGGTGCTGCTCGGACTTGTGTCGCAGCTGCTGGCCGAACCCGAAGTGCTGCTGCTCGACGAGCCCACCAACAGCCTGGACGGCGACGCCCGCGGGCGGCTCTACGACATCGTGGAGAGATTCGCCGGCACCGTGATCGTGGTCAGCCACGACCGAGAGCTGCTGGAGCGCATGGACGCGACAGCGGAACTGCGCCGCGGCGAGCTGCGCCTGTTCGGCGGTGCGTTCTCGGTGTACCAGCAGATCATCGCCGCCGAGCAGCAGGCCGCGGCGGCCGCGGTGCGTGACGCTCGCGGCGACGTCCGCAAGCAGGCCAGAGAACTCGTCGAGGCGCGGGTCAAGCTGGATCGCCGCAAGCGGTACGGCGACAAAATGTTTCGCAACAAGCGTGAGCCGAAGATCGTGATGAACGCACGCAAGCGGGAAGCGGAGGTCTCGGCAGGCAAACTGCGCAACGGCCACATCGAGAAGTTGGAGGAGGCGCGCGAACACCTCGAGCAGGCGAAGGAGCTGGTGCGCGACGACCGGGAGATCCGGGTCGAGCTGCCCCACACCCGCGTTCATCCCGGTCAGCGGGTGCTGGAGCTCGACGGCATGGCCCTGCCCGATGGCAGGCGGGTGGCGCTGCGGGTCGACGGGCCGGAGCGGATCGCGCTCACCGGGCGCAACGGCATCGGCAAAACGACGCTGCTGCACCGGATCACGCAGTCGACACCGGCGGTGCCGTGGCGGCTCCTACCGCAACGTATCGACGTGTTCGACGAGGCGGCAACGTTATTCGACAATGTCGCGGCCGGGGCGCCGCATGTCGAGCCGGAGCGGATTCGGGCGCAGTTGGCCCGGTTCCTGTTTCGGGGCGCCGACGCCGACGTGCCGGTGTCGGTCCTGTCCGGCGGGGAGCGGCTGCGGGCGGCCCTGGCCATGCTGTTGCTGGCCGACCCGGCGCCACGGCTGTTGCTGCTCGACGAGCCGACCAACAACCTGGACCTGCCCAGTCTGGCCCACCTCACCCAGGCGTTGGCCCAGTTCCAGGGCGCGCTGATCGTCGTCAGCCACGACCGGGCGTTCCTCGACGACATTGGCGTCACCCGGGAAATCAGCCTCCAGAATGACCCGTGAGTTGCGTCAGGCGCACGTCATGGGTCGTTGTGGAGGGAGGGAAGGCGGTCAG
>JABFVX010000086.1 GCA_013362555.1 Mycobacteriaceae bacterium | reverse complement strand
CGTACAACGACGAGACCGCGCAGGCGCGCCGGGCGGCCGCGGACGCCTACATCGACGCCAATCTCGCCGATCCGGCGCTGGCGCCTGCCGCCGTCGCCGCGGGCGTCTTCGTGTCGCTGCGCCACCTGCACCGCCTCTACGCCATGACGGGAACGACGGTCACGGAACGGATTCGACACGCCAGAATGCAGCGCTGCCAAGACGACCTGTGCAATCCGGCATTCGCCGCCGTTCCGGTCAGCGCGATCGGCGCTCGGTGGGGCATGCCGGACGCGGCGCATTTCAGCCGCGCCTTCAGCGCCCACTTCGACTGTCCGCCTGCGGCATACCGGCGCCGCCATCTCGGTTGAGGCACATAAACCTCCAGAATGACCCGTGGAGTGCGTCCGACGCACTCCACGGGTCATTCTGGAGGTTTATGTGCCTTGGCGTGCGCTCAGCGCAGGGTGGGGTCGGAGACGCGGTCGCCGCTGCCGGTGGCGGCGAACAGCTGGTCCTGCAGTTCCAGTGCCGGATTGCCCGGCTGCACGTCGACCTGGCCGCGATAGACGACGCCGCCCTGGGGGCACCACACCATCACCCGGTGCGCTCCGGGCCGCTGGTTGTCTACGCGCAGGATTCCGTTGGGGCGCATGGGAATGCTCTGCGTGCGTCCGTCGGCGTCCGGGTCCACCAGGCAGTGCTCCACCGGGTACTGGGTGCCGCTGACGGTCACTTTGATCCGCTCCCGGCCGCCGATGACTTGCACGGTCGCTGCGGCATTCGCGAACGACGGCACGGCCAGCGCCAGTGTGCCCGCGGCCATCACGACGGCAAGAACTCGAGAAACAGTCACATCCCGACCATACGGCACTGCTTACCTCCTCCGGAATGACCCGTGACGTGCGCTCAGCGCACGTCACGGGTCATTCTGGAGGAGGCTCTGGAGGTGAGGGGCTCGGCCCGTCACTCGGGTCGTTCACCCAGCAGGCCGTAGAGCAGCAGGTCCTCCAGGGCGGAGGCGAAGGTCTCGGCGCTGTGAATGTCGCGAATGCACATGGCGAACAGTGCGGCCCCGGCGATCGTGTCGAGCAGGATATTCGGGTCCAGGGCCGGGCGCGCCGCGCCGGTGCGCAGGTACTCGGCGAGTTCGTGCCGTGTCGGGGTGTTGAGCCGGGCCGAAAGTTGTTCGTACAGCATCGGGTCGGCCCGCATCTCGGCCATCAGGCCAGGCATTGCGGAACGGGCGGCGGGGGAGTCGAAGAGCTGGAAGGTTCCCCGGATGATCTTCTTGACCTCGGCGGCGAGGTCGCCCGCGACATCGTCGTCGCCGACGTACGGGAACACCGCCTGAGCGATCAAGTGCACCCGGCTGGGCCACCGGCGATAGACGGCGGGTCTGCTGACGCCCGCCCTGGCCGCGATGGCCTCGATGGACGTCGCGGCGTAGCCGCGCTCGACGAGCAGCTGCCGGGCGGCTTCGAGGACCGCCTGGTCAACGGCTGGATCGCGGTGCGGACCCAATCGATGGCGTGCAGTCACGGACATCCCCTTGTCGGTGTCGACCTAAGTCGTTACAGTGTGTCATAACTAAGCCGTTACACTGTGTAACTGCTGGTTGGAGGAGGAAGCGTGACCGCTGCCGCCCATCCGACCGCGCCCGCGCAACGGTATGAGCCGGTTCCACTGCTGCAGGGCAAGGTTGTCGTGATCTCCGGGGTCGGGCCCGGCCTCGGTCGCTCGCTGGTCGCGGAGGCGGCCATGATGGGCGCGGACCTGGTCCTGGCCAGCCGGACCGAGCGCCGCTTGGAAGAGATGGCTGAGCTCGTCGAATCGCACGGGCGCAAGGCGCTCATCGTGCGGACCGACATCACCGACGAGCAGCAGCGCACAACGCTGGCCGAGCGCGCGGTCGCCGAGTTCGGCACGGTGGACTGCCTCATCAATAATGCCTTCGCCATTCCGCCGATGAATCCCGTCTCCACGATCGCACTCGACGACCTCCGCACGGCGAACGAGACGAATGTTTTTGCGCCACTGCGGCTGACGGCGCTGTTCGCCGACGCTCTCGCCGCCTCGGGCGGCTCGGTGATCATGCTGAACTCGTGCGTCAGCTACAGCTCGCAGCCGGAGTACTCCGGTTACAAACTGTCCAAAGGAACCTTGCAGCATCTGGCGTCTTCGCTCGCGACCGAACTGGGCCCGCGCGGGATCCGGGTGAACAGCGTCGCGCCGTCCTACATCTACGAGGATCTCAACAAGGCCTACTTCGACTGGCTGGCAATCCAGGCGGGCGTGACGCACGACGACATCTACCGGGAGAAGGCGGCGCCCACCGACCTGCGCCGGCTGGCCGGACCGGAGGAAGTCGCCCGCGCCGCGCTGTTCCTCGCCAGCGACCTCGCCTCGGCCGTGACCGGCCAGATGCTGACCGTCGACTGCGGCGAATTCCACCGCTGACCCCCACCACCTATCTCGAGGAACCGCAGTGTCGTACCAAAAGAAGCGAATTGTCCTCTGGGGCACCGGCGTCGTCGGATCTATGGTCATCGCCGAAATGCTCGACCACCCGCGGTTCGAGCTGGTCGGCGTCGGGGTGAGCAATCCGGAGAAAGTCGGCCGGGACGCGGGCGAGTTCTGCGGGGTGGAACCGACCGGCGTCACGGCGACGGACTCACTCGCGGACCTCGTCGCGCTCGAACCGGACGCGGTGGTGCACTATGGCCCGACCGCACAGTTCGCGGACGAGAACATTCGGGTGATCGGCGGCTTCCTGAGCGCGGGCATCGACGTCTGCTCCACTGCGATGACGCCGTGGGTGTGGCCGAATCTCGATCGGACGCCGGATGTTTGGCGCGACCCGATCACCCGCGCCTGCGAGCGGGGCCAAGCGTCCTGCTTCACGACGGGCATCGACCCGGGGTTCGCCAACGACCTGTTCCCGATGACGCTGATGGGATTGTGCGGCAAGGTCGAGTCGGTGCGGGCGTCCGAGCTGCTCGACTACACCGACTATGAAGGCGACTACGAACTCCAAATGGGAATCGGCCATCCGCCCGAGTTCACGCCGCTGCTCGAATACCCGGACGTCCTGATCATGGGCTGGGGCGCCACCGTGCCGATGATCGCCCACGCCGCCGGAATCGAGCTGGACACAATCACCACTACCTGGGACAAGTGGGTCACACCGGAGGACCGGCCGTCCGCGAAAGGCACGGTCGAAGCGGGCACCGTCGCCGCGATCCGGTTCACCGTCAACGGCGTCTTCCAGGGCCGCGACGTGATCACGCTGGAACACGTCAACCGCATCGGACTCGACGCCGCGCCGGAATGGCCGACCGGCACCCGCGACGACGTCTACCGCGTGGATATTGTTGGTTCGCCGTCGATTTCGCAGGAGACGTCCTTCCGGTTCACCGACGGGTCCGGCCGCACTCCCGCTGTCGCGGGCTGCCTGGCCACCGGGATGCGCGCCCTGAACGCGGTGCCCGCCGTGAACGACCTGCCGCCGGGCTGGGTGACCCCGCTCGACCTGCCCCTCATTGCGGGAGTCGGCGCCATCCGCTGACGCCGCACACTTCCGGATTGACCCGTGGCGTGTGTCAAGCGCACGCCATGGGTGATTCCGGACGGTTGGGGGACAGTCGGTTTCGGCCCGTAAACATGTTCCCAATGTGGGGAAGTTGAAACAGGTTGTACCGCTTGTCTCCCTACAATGGCACCGTGAAGGTGTCCACGGGCACGCGGAACGATTCCGGGGATCCGCTGCTCCGGAAGATGGCGGCTCGCAAACGACGCGACAATGTCGTGTTCGGCGCGCTGGCGGTGCTCGCTGTGATCGGCGGCGGGGCGACGGTGCTCGGATGGCTGCTGCCTTCCAAGCATGCCGCGGTGGCGGATTCGACCGCGTCCATCGGGCAGGCACAGCTGGCGGGAGCGTTCGCGGCGGAGTTCGTCGGGGTCTACCTCGGCACCGTGGAAGGTCAGGCCGACCGCCTCGAACGGTATGTGAGCGGTGCGGCGACCCTGAAACTGCCGACCACCCGCAGGCCCGCTGCCGATCCCGCAGCGGTGCAGGTGCGCCTGACGAAGAACGCACGCGGACTCCAGGTGTGGTCCGCGCTGGTGTCGGTGCGGATCGACGAGCACGGTACGCGCCGCTACTACGGTGTGCCGGTTGTTGTTTCGCAGGGCGCACCGCGAGCGCTCAATGCGCCGATGCTGGTCGCGGCGCCCGAGCTCGGTCCCGAGCTGGTGCAAGCGTACTCGGCGACCTGTGCGGCGAGCACGCCGCTGGCCGCGGCCGCGGCGGGTTTCCTGACCGCGTACCTGACCGGATCCGGCGAACTTTCGCGGTACGCCGCAGTCGGTTCCGGAATCAAGCCGGTGCATCCGGCGCCGTACGGCGCCCTCGACAACATCTCGGTGAGCGCGGACGACAGGCAGTGCGGCAGCGGACACAGCGGCGCGGCCCGAGTGCTGGTGAAGCTGACGCCCAAAGACCGCGACGGCACGGCGGGCACACTCGCCTACCCGTTGGTCATGGTGCGCGTCGACGGCCAGCAGTGGCAGGTGCGCGAGCTCGAGGTCGTGCCCGCGCTCGCCGACCCGGTGGTCGTGGTGGGAGGACAACCGACGCCGCAGCCGTCCTCGGCCGCCACGTCGACGACGGCCGTGACCATTCCACCGGCACACCAGAACTGAGTCCACAGGAGGATCGTGATGACCAGCTTGGAAAGCACGCTGCAGAGTGTGCTGCTCGAGTTCCGCACTCTCGGCATGGTGCTGATCGCGATGATCGCAATGGCGCTACTCATTTCCGAAGGCGCCAAATCGAAGCTCTCGCCCGGGAAGATCCTGACCGTAGTCGGGTCCGGCATCCTGGCCGCCGGCCTGTTCTGGGTGCTGCCCACCATCATCAGCTACGTCCAGAGCGACGCGGAAGTCGTGGTGCCCAGCAGCGGGCTGTTTCGATGACCGACGTCGTTCGGGTGTTCACGCCGGTCCGGCGGGTCCCGACGATGATCGCCAAGGCCCCGAACGGACGCAAGCTGCCGTTCGGGCCCTACACGCTGGCGCAGATTGCGGGCGGTTCGGTGGTCATGTTCGGCACGTCCGTCGCGCTGATGACGCTTCCGTGGAATCCGGCGACGACCTTCGTGTTCGGGCTGGCGTTCGCGGCGTTCTGCGTTTTCGGGCTGGGGCTGATTCCGCTCACGGGAGTGCGGCTGAGCTCTCGGGCGCTGTGGTGGAGCCGAATGCTGTTTCGCACCAAGCCACTGTCGGCATCGAGCATGCCGATCGACGTGGCGGCGGGTCGCGAAGCCGTGTTCGTCGACATGATGACGGTGATCGTGCTGCCCCCGGACTACTACCCGCCCGCCGAGATGGCGTCGTCGGTGTCGACGCTCAACCCGCCGGGGGAGTGATGTGACGTGTCGGGCAATGATATTCAGCCGACGGCGGCGATTCGCGGACACTTCCAGTTCACCCACGGCGGGCTGGTCACCGCCACGTACTTCATGGCTGCCTTGGATTACGGACTCCGCCGCGGCGGGGACAAGCACGGCGTGCGGATGACCCACCACGCCCTGATCTCCAATCTGCCGGACGGCGCCCTGCTGCTCGGCGTGCAGGCTCGGCTCGATCCGCTCGACGTGCTGCACCGGATGGTGCGCGGGATCGACATCGACGACTGCCAGCACTACGCGGTGGAGACAGTCGCGGCGTTCGAGCGGATTCGCGCGCTGCGCCCGCTGACGCGCCTGTTCCTGCTGTCGTTTCCGGTCGGCACGGTCGGATCGGGCATCACCTCGATGGCGCGGATGTGGCCCGGCGGCGGGGGCACTGTCGACGCGTCGGTGGTATCGCGGGCCGACCTGGAATCGTACGAGGCGACGGCGAGCGCGGTGCTGTCCCGCATCGGCGGGGAATTCGATCCGATTCCGGTGCCCGCCAGTCTGTTCCAGTGGCTCTGGAGCCACTATCTGTCCCGCGGGGCAGGCGAGGATCCGGTCGCGCCCTCGGAATCGGGTCCGCTGGAAGACGTGACGGCGGCGGTGTTCGGCCCGGCGGCCCTGGACGAGGGCGCGCAGACCGACGCGACCAGCCGACTGCGGCGCTCGTTCGCGCCGGTCGTGAAGATCATGCAGGCCGAAACCGAGACCGTGTCCTACCAGACGATGCTCACGGTGCGCGCCTTTCCCTATGGCGGCATGGCTTTTCCGGGCGGAAGCGAGTTCCTTTCCGCACTGGAGTGCGCGGGCGACGTCACTGTCGACTGGGGTATGCGAGTGTCGCGCAGATCCGCCGACGAGGTGCGCAAGCACAACGAAACGAACCTGCGCAGGTTGGGCGAGCAGTTGGAGGAGCGCGACAGCGAGGTGTCGTTCGCGCAGAACACGCTGTTGGACAAGGCGCGCATGCTCGGCGACTACAACCGGCACTACGAGGTCAACGGCGGGGAATCCGAGGTCCTGTTCACGACCGTGATCGCGGTCGGCGGGGCGACCAGGGGCGCGGTCCAGGACGCGGTGAACACGTTGAAACGGCGCTACCAGCGCTACCAGATCGAGCTGACGGCGCCGGTGGGCGCTCAGGTCGACCTGTGGTCGATGCTCATTCCCGGCAGTGCGCCCCGGCGCGCGTTCGACGACTACGGCCACATCGTGCCCTCGGATATGTGGGCCGGATTCGTGCCGTTCACCTCCAGCGGCATCGGCGACGAGTCCGGTCCGGTGATCGGCGTGAACTTGCTGTCGGGGCATTTCGAGCCGATTCATTTCGGCATCATGGAGGCGGCGCTGCACGACCTGTCCGCGTCGTTCGCGGTGACCGGCGAACTGGGCTCGGGGAAGTCGTATTTCCTGAAGCTCATGGCAGTGCTGGTGCACGACATGGGCGGCCAGTTTCTGGCGATCGACCGCAGCCAGGTGGGGGAGTGGGAGCACTTCGCCAACGCCATCGACAACGCGGTGGTCATCGACCTGGGCAACCCGACGGTCTCGCTGGATCCGCTGCGTGTCTTCGCCCCCGGGGTCGCAGGCGAACGGGCGGTGGACGTCCTGCTGCCGCTGTTGGACGTGTCGCCGACCAGCACCGCGGGCGCGGCGCTGGCGGCGCTGTCAACCGTCAAGGGCCGTGCCGAGCACAACATCCACAGCATGCTCGACCTGCACCGGGCCGCACAGAGCCTCTCCGACGCACCGGCATACGCCGAACTGGCCGAGCGGCTGGTCACATTGGTGGACCGGGTCGCAGTGCTGTTCGACCCGCAGCTTCCACCCCTGCGGCTGACGGCCGCGGCGACCGTGGTCCGCACGCACAACCTGGCCCTGCCCACGGTCGAAGAGCTCGTCACCCCGCACCTGTACAACCGGCTGCCGCTGACCAAGCGCATCGGCACCGCCATGTACGAGCTGGTCGGCATGACCGCGCGCGAGGCCTTCCTGACCGACAACGGCCGCTTCGGGCTGTTGGTCGGAGACGAGGCGCACCATTTCACACAGACCCACGTCGGCTCGGCGGTCACGTCCGACTTCAGCCGCGACGGCCGAAAACACCTCGCCGCCATCGGACTTGCCTCGCACGATCCGGCCACCGACTTTCACGGGGCGGCGCACAACCTGATTCCGAACCGGTTCGTGTTCCGGCAGCGCGACGAGGTGCTCGCGCGCAACAGCCTGGAGTGGCTGGGCGTAGACCCTGACGAAGCGGTGCATTTGGTGAAGATGCTGCGCGAGGACACCTCTCCCCCCATCGGGCCGAACCGCGAGGTGCCGCCGGAGCGCCGCGGCGAGATGTTCATGCGCGACGCGCTCAACCGGATCGGCCGCGGAAAGGTCTTGGGACCGGCCCGGTTCGACCGGGCCGACGCCATCGGAAGCACCCCCATCTCGCAGAGTGCTGGGCAGCGATGGCCGTGACCGCGCTCGCCCGTCGCCGCAGGAGGCGGCTGCTGGTGCTGGTCGCCGCGTTCTTGGCGTTGCCGCTGCTGGTCGGGGCGCTGGCGTCGGCGCAGTCGCCGGTGGTGTCCTCGACACAGGCCGAGCCGACCTCGGCGCTGGACTGGACGGGCGTGCGCGACTCGGACGGAGTGCCGTTGTCCCGCTACACCTTCGCGGTCGGGGAGGCCCGCCTGTTCGACCCGATCGGCACGGCGTTCTCGGTGGTGCTGGCGCTGGAGTTCAACGGCTGGTGGGTGCTGATGGTGATGGCGCTGTGGTTGATCGGCTACGCGATGGGCTTCCGGTGGCTGGAGTGGTTCGCCAAGGCGCTGCGCGGCGTGGCGGAGGCGTTCACGGGCCAGCTGGTCACCAACACGGTCATGGTTACGGCCGTCACGGTAGGCGCGTTCTTCGTCGCGTACTTCGTCGCGCGGCAGATGTATGCGCGAGCCGTGCGCCAGATCATTACCATGGCCGCGGTCGCGGTGCTCGGCGTGCTGTTCCTGGCCGAGCCGCTGGGGGAGGTGCTGGGCCCCGACGGGTGGCTGGCCAAGGGCCGGGACGTGGGCATCTCTGTCGCGGCAGGTCTGCACGGTCAGGCGAATCCGGACCCGGATCGGACGGTGTCCGCGATGCAGACGGTGGCCGCGGACACTCTCGTGCGAAAGCCGCTGCAAGTGTGGAACTTCGGGCACGTGCTCGACGGCAGCGGCACCTGCGGCGCGGCGTGGTCGTCCGGGGTGCGCAGCGGCGACCGGCAACACCTGCTCAACCTGGTGCGGTCCTGCGGCGACGACAGCGCGGTGCGCTCCGCGACCCAGCCTGCGATGGGTCAGCTCGGAGTCGGCCTGGTGTTGTTGGTCAGCGGGTGCATCCTGATCGGTTTCGCGGCGGTGCTGGCGATTCGGCTGATCCGGAGTTCGCTGGACTGCGTCTACCACGGATTCATGGCCATCTTCGGCTTCGCCGCGGGCGGCTATATGTACGGGCCGACGCAGACGTATCTCATCCGCAACCTCGTCGACAGCGTCATGGCGGCCTGCGCGATGGCCGCCTATACCGTGTTTCTCGGAATCTACATGCTGTTTCTGGGCAATCTCATGGACCAGGCCGAGGGCGAGGTGTTCGCGGTGATCGTGATCTCGGCGATCGTGATGGTCATCGCGGTGACCCAGATGCGCAGACTGCAAGCCAGTCTGGAGCGCGGCGGCCACTGGGTGGCGGGACGGTTCGCGGCGGCGACGCAGGGCGCAGGCGGGGGCGGGGACGGCGCGCTCGGCATGGGACCGGGCGCGACCGGCCACGCCCTGACCGGCTTGCACATGATGAGCATGCTGACCGCGCTGAACACCCTCAACAGCAACCCGCTGGTCGGCTTGGCGTTCGGGCGCAAGTCTCCATTCGACAAGTACGCGCGCGATCGGCAAGTGGCCGAGATCCGCAACATGGACCTGGCCCGCTACCGGGCGATCGTTCGCGAGAACAACGTGAACGTGGCTCGAAAGGCCGCTCAGACCGTGGGCGGGATGCACACGCCGTATGGGGTTGCCAAGGCGGTCGACGCGCTGCGCGACCGCAAGATGGACGACGACCAGCTGCTGCCGGTGCTGGGTGAACTGGGCGCCGACAGCGACACCGTCAACGCGATCCTGGTCTCGTCGGCCGCGACGCGCTCGACTACGCCGACGAACCCGTACCTGTTCGGCCCATTGCAGCGGGCGATCGCGACGTGGAATGTCGCGTGGAACCGACAGGCGCCTGCGGTGGGAACGGCCGCGCACTCGGCCTATGTCGCCCAGGCGGTGGTGGCGTTCGACAACCTCGCGAGGAACGCGATCACGCCCGGTCCGTTCGCCTCCGACGCAGAACGTGACGCCAAGACCGTCAACTCGCCGTTCGTCGCGAAGGTACACGCCAACTGGGACAGCAAGGCCGCGCTGAGCCGGGCCATCTCACGGGACGACTGGGAACAAGTCGACCGCGACACGAGGCTGTACCTCGGCAAGGACACCACCGCGCGGGCTCGTGACGTCGTGGCGACCTATTACCGCGATCCGACGCCCGAGAACGCCAAGGAAGTGAACGTGTGGGTCAAGCGGCTGCTGAACCTCGACTTCCCGGAGCCCGAGGACGGCCCTGACGCCTTCTCGGTCACGCCGGGCAAGGGCGTGCGGCGCCCGACGCCGTGACACGAAGGTAGGAGGCCATGGACT
>JABFVX010000231.1 GCA_013362555.1 Mycobacteriaceae bacterium | reverse complement strand
GGTCGTCGTCGAGAAGGCTGCCCACTACGGCGGTTCCACGGCGCGCTCCGGCGGCGGCGTGTGGATCCCCAACAATGACGCGCTCCAGGCCGCGGGCATCAAGGACACTCCCGAGGAGGCGCGCCGCTACCTCGGCGCGATCGTCGGCGACGCGGTCGAGCCGGACCGCATCGACACCTACATCGAGCGCGGGCCCGAGGTGTTCGCCTTCTTGCAGCGCACCAGCCCGCTGCAGATGCGGTGGGTGCCCGGATACTCCGACTACTACCCGGAGGCGCCCGGCGGCCGCGCCCACGGCCGCTCGGTGGAGCCGAAAGTCTTCAACGGCAACGTGCTCGGCGCGGAGCTGGCGAACCTGGAGCCCGACTACACCAAGGCTCCGATGAACCTGGTCGTCACCCAGGCCGACTTCCGGCAGATTCACCTCGGCCTGCGCAATCCGCGCTTCCCGCTGCGCAGCATGCGGCTCGGCATCCAGATGGTGCTCGCCAACCTGCTGCGCCGGAACATGCTCGCGCGCGGTCGCGCGCTCATCGCCATGCTGCGGGTCGGCCTGCTGCGGGCCGAGGTGCCGCTGTGGCTCGACACTCCGATGGTCCGCCTGCAGGAGACCGACGGCCGGGTCAACGGTGTCGTCGTGCGCCGCGACGGCGCCGAGCAGCTGCTCACCGCCCGCCGGGGCGTCGTGGTCGCCGCGGGCGGCTTCGAGCACAACGAGGCGATGCGCAAGCAGTACCAGCGCGAGCCGATCGGCACTGCGTGGACCTCGGGCGCGACGGCCAACACCGGCGACGGGATCCGCGCGGGCCAGGAACTCGGCGGCGCTGTGGCCTTCATGGACGACGCCTGGTGGGGACCGTCCATCCCGCTGCCGCGCATGCCGTGGTTCTGCCTGTCCGAACGCAACCTGCCCGGCAGCATCATCGTCAACGACCGCGGCGAGCGGTTCATGAACGAGTCGCTCCCCTACGTCGAGGCCACACACCGGATGTACGGCGGGGAGAACGGCCAGGGCGAGGGACCGGGCGAGAACATCCCGGCGTGGCTGGTGTTCGACCAGCGCTACCGCAACCGCTACGCCTTCGCGGGCCTCTACCCGCGCCAGCCGCTGCCCGGCCGGTGGTACAAGTCGGGCGCCGCCACCCGCGCCGACAGCATCGGCGAGCTCGCGGACAAGATCGGCGTTCCCGCCGACGCCCTCGCCGCCACGGTGTCGCGGTTCAACGCCTTCGCCCGCGACGGCAAGGACAGCGACTTCGGCCGCGGCGAGAGCGCCTACGACAACTACTACGGCGATCCGCGCAACAAGCCCAATCCCAACCTCGGCCCGCTGGACCAGGGGCCGTTCTACGCCGTCAAGATGGTTCCCGGCGATCTCGGCACCAAGGGCGGGCTCGAGACCGACACCTACGGCCGGGTCCTGCGCGAGGACGGCTCGGTGATCGCCGGTCTCTACGCGGCGGGCAACGCGAGCGCCCCGGTGATGGGCCACACCTACGCCGGGCCCGGCGCCACCATCGGCCCCGCGATGGTGTTCGCCTACCTCGCTGTCGAAGACATGGTCAAGCTCGCCCCGGCAGAGGCCGCCGTTCACTCTGGAGGAAACTGATGAGCACCGACGCTTTTCGCAGCATCGACGCGGGCGAGCTGCCCGACCGGTTCGCCCGCGGCTGGCACTGCCTGGGCCTGGTGAAGCACTACACAGACGGAAAGCCCCACGCCATCGAGGCTTTCGGCACCAAACTGGTGGTGTTCCAGGGCGAGGACGGTCAGATCAACGTGCTCGACGGCTATTGCCGCCACATGGGCGGCGACCTCACCCAGGGCACCGTCAAGGGCAACGAGGTGGCCTGCCCGTTCCACGACTGGCGCTGGGGCGGCGACGGCAAATGCAAGAAGATCCCGTACGCCAAGCGCGTTCCGCTGCGCGCCCGCACGCGGTCCTACCAGACGCTGCAGATGAACGAGCAGCTGTTCCTCTGGCACGACCCGCAGGGCAGAAAACCCGAGCCGCACATCACGATTCCCGAGGTCGAGGGCGACGTCTTCACCGACGAGTGGAGCGAGTGGACGTGGGACTCGACCATCATCGACAACGCACCCGCCCGCGAAATCATCGACAACGTCGTGGACATGGCGCACTTCTTCTACATCCACTACGGATTCCCGACCTACTTCAAGAACATCTTCGAGGGACACATCGCGTCGCAGTACCTCAAGACCAAAGGCCGCCCGGACGTCACCAACATGGGCCTCGCCGGCGGCGACGACACCACGCTCGACTCGATCGCGCACTATTTCGGGCCGTCGTACATGATCAACTACCTGCACAACGACTACAAGGGCGTGAAGATCGACAACGTCCTGATCAACTGCCACTACCCGATCTCGCAGACCTCCTTCAAACTGATGTGGGGGGTGAAGGTCAAGAAGCTGCCCGGCATGGAGGACAGCCAGGCCAACTACCTCGCCGGGAAGATGGCCAAGAACGTCGGCCTCGGCTTCCTGCAGGACGTCGAGATCTGGAAGAGCAAAGCGCGCGTGGACAATCCGCTGCTGTGCGAGGAAGACGGCCCGGTGTACCAACTGCGCCGCTGGTACGAACAGTTCTATGTGGACGTCGAAGACGTGACCGAGGACATGACGCAGCGCTTCGAGTTCGAGGTCGACACCAGCCACGCCGTCGCGGCGTGGGAGGTCGAGGTCGCCGACAACGTTGAGCGCAACAACATCATCGAGGCCGAGCAGACTGTCAAGGCGGACCCGGCCGTCAAGGCGGAGGCCTAGGCGATGGCCGGTGGCACGACCACGTTCGGGCAGGCCGCCTGCGCCGAAACCCTCGCCGAACGCAGGAGTTTCCTCGCCGACGGGCTGACCCCGGTGGCGTGCCAGTCGTGCGGCACCGAGGTGCTGGTGCGCAAGCACAGCCGCGAGCACACCAGCATCCAGTGGACCCGCGATCCGGCGACAGCGTGCCCGGTCTATGCGGAGCTGGCGGCCGAGGGCGGCAGCACCGCGTTGATGAACACGTGTTATCGGCTGGTCGACAGCATCGCGCAGGCCGCCAAGATCGGGGCCGTCCCGATCGGAGACGATGAGGAGAGCGCTTCGTGAACGACATCCACCGGCTGCGGGTGCACCGGGTGATCGCGGAGACCGACGATGCTCGCTCGATCGAGTTCGAGGTTCCCGCGGAGAACCCGGAACGGTTCACGTACAAGCCGGGCCAGTTCCTGACGCTGCGGGTGCCCAGCGACCGCACCGGCTCGGTGGCGCGGTGCTACTCGCTGTCCAGCGCCCCGCACGAAGGCGGACCGCTGAAGGTCACGGTGAAGCGGACCGCCGACGGCTACGCCTCGAACTGGCTGTGCGACAACGCCGAAGCCGGGATGGACGTCGACGTGCTGGTGCCCGCGGGCATTTTCACGCCGAAGAACGCCGACGCCGACCTCCTGCTGTTCGCTGGCGGCTCCGGCATCACCCCGGTGATGTCGATCCTGAAGTCCGCGCTGGCAGGCGGAACTGTCCGGGTGGCGCTGGTCTATGCGAACCAGGACGACAAGTCGGTGATCTTCGCCGACGAGCTCGCCGAGCTGGCCCGCGCCCACCCTGATCGACTCGTGGTGGTGCACTGGCTGGTCTCGGTGCAGGGACTGCCCAGCGTGGAGATGCTCACCGCCCTGGTCGCGCCGTGGCGCGAGCGGGAGGCGTTCATCTGCGGGCCGGGCCCGTTCATGGAAGCCGCGCAGGCCGTGATGACCGGACTCGGGGCGGAACGGCGGCGGGTGCACGTCGAGACGTTCAAGTCGCTGCCGCGCCCTCCTTTCGAGATCGATCTCGACGTGCAGAAGGAGGCCGAGGACGAGGCGGCCGCGGCGGCCGACGCGAGCCCCGCCGACGCGAACCCGGTGGCGCTGACGGTCGAACTCGACGGGCAGACAAAGCAGTTCACCTGGCCGCGTCAGCAGAAGCTGCTGGATTTCCTGCTGGCGCAGGGCCTGGCCGCGCCGTACTCCTGCCGCGAGGGCGCGTGCAGCGCCTGCGCCTGCCGCATCGTGGCAGGCGAAGTGAAGATGCTGCACAACGAGGTCCTGGAACCGGAAGACATCGACGAGGGCATCGTGCTCGCGTGTCAATCCGTCCCCCTCACCGACGACATCTCGGTGAGTTACGAATAAGAACATCCGCGCATGAGGGAGTCTGCTGTGCCCATCGATCCGTCCATCGCCGTCGGCGCGGACCTCGGGGAGACGTCGTTCTCCTGGGAATCATCTGACGTGCTGCTGTACCACCTCGGCATCGGGGCGGGCACGGACCCGCTGAGCGGGCGCGAGCTGCGGCTGGCCACCGAGAAGGGCCTGCGGGTTCTGCCGAGCTTCGCCACCGTTGCAGCGACAATGCACGAGACCGAGCCCCCGAAGGTGTCGTTCCCCGGCATCGAGATCGACCTGGCGAAGGTCGTGCACGGCAGCCAGTCCGTCACCGCGCACCGGCCGCTCCCGGTGTCGGGCAAAGCCGTTGCGCGCGGCCGCATCGCCGACGTCTACGACAAGGGCAAGGCGGCCGTGGTGGTGCAGGAGACGGAGGTCCGCGACGAGTCGGGCCTGCCGCTGTGGACGGCGCGCTCGACCATCTTCGCCCGCGGCGAAGGCGGCTTCGGCGGCGACCGTGGGCCCTCGGACAAAGTCGAATTGCCGGACCGGGAACCGAATCTGGTGGTGGACACACCCACGCTGCCGCAGCAGGCGCTGCTGTACCGGCTCTGCGGCGACCGCAATCCGCTGCATTCGGATCCCGAGTTCGCCAGGGCCGCAGGCTTCGACGTTCCGATCCTGCACGGCCTGTGCACCTACGGCATGGTGGGCAAAGTCGTGGCCGACGCGGTGGCCGACGGCGACCCGGACCGGGTGCTGTCCTGGGGCGTGAAGTTCGCGGGCGTCGTCCTTCCCGGCGAGACTCTGCGCACCCGGATCTGGAGCGCGGGCGAACGACACCTGGTCACTGTGGAGTCCGTCGAGCGCGGCGCCCCGGTGCTCGCCGACGCCGTTCTCGTGACGAGGTAGCCATGGTGTTCCGCATCGACTCCGAGCTCGACATCGACGCCCCGGCCCCGGTGGTGTGGCAGGTGATCACCGACTTCAGCCGCTACAGCGAGTGGAACCGCTTCTGCCTGGAGGCGAAGAGCACCCTGGAAGTCGGATCCCCGATCGACATGAACGTGCGCTTGGCCGGGACCGTTCGCCGCCAACGGGAATGGGTGCTCAGCCACTCCCCCGGCCGCGAATTCAGCTACCGCATGAAGCCGGTCCCGTTCGGCGCGCTGCGCAGCCTGCGCTCGCACACCGTCACCCCGCTCGGCCCCGACCGAACCCGCTACGTGTCGCGATTCGAAATCCGCGGCTGGCTCCAGCCGGTGGTCACTGCCGTGCTCGGCCGCACGCTGCGCACCGGCTTCGCCGCCATGACCGCAGGCATCGAAACCGAGTCCGAACGCGTCGCGAAACTTCCGGAATGACCCGTGACGTGCGTTGGGCGCAGTTCACGGGTCATCGTGGACACCCTCTGTCCAGAATGACCCGTGAGGTGCGCTGGACGCACCTCACGGGTCGTTCTGGAGGGTGGGAAACGCGAGTTTGGGCGGGTCGGGCACGTGCGGAGGGTGCGCTCTTTATGCTCGTCTGATGTTTCTCGGGGAAACGTTGCGCAGGAAGCCGCTGGATCAGGCGATGGCGGAGGCCGCGGGTGAGGGCGAAGGGCGATTGCGCCGGGACATGTCCGCGCTGGACCTGACGATCCTCGGAGTCGGCGTGATCGTCGGCACCGGCATTTTCGTGCTCACCGGGACGGTCGCGCGCAATCTCGCCGGGCCGGCGGCGGCGCTGTCCTTCGTCATCGCGGGGGCGGTGTGCGGCTGCGCCGCGCTGTGTTACGCGGAGTTCGCATCCACGGTGCCGGTGGCGGGCTCGGCCTACTCGTTCTCCTACTCCACGCTCGGAGAGCTGCCCGCCTGGATCATCGGGTGGGCGCTCACCCTGGAGCTCACGCTGGCCACCGCGGTGGTGTCGGTCGGCTGGGCAGGTTATTTGCAGGCGATGCTGGCCGAGGCGCACCTGCACCTGCCCGACGCGATCGCGGGCGGCGACGGCTCGGTGCTGAATCTGCCCGCGGCACTGCTCGTGCTGGCGCTGTGTGGGGTGTTGATGGTCGGCGGCAAGCTCTCCAAGGGCGTGACCAACGTGCTGGTGGCGATCAAGCTCGGCATTGTGCTGCTGGTCATTGTGGCGGGGCTGTTCTATGTCAGCAGGAGCAACTACCATCCGTTCATCCCGCCCGCGCAACACACCGACAGCTCGCGCGGCCTGCGGGCGCCCCTGCTGGAGGTGCTCACCGGGACCGCGCCGTCGACGTTCGGCGTCGCCGGGATCCTGTCCGCGGCCGCCATGGTGTTCTTCGCCTACATCGGGTTCGACCTGGTGGCCACGACCGCCGAGGAGACCCGGAACCCGCAGCGCGACATGCCGATCGGCATCATCGGCTCGCTGGCCATCGTGACCGTGCTGTACGTGGCGGTGACGCTGGTGGTGACCGGCATGCAGCACTACAGCCGGCTGTCGGTGGCTGCCCCGCTGGCCGACGCCTTCACCGCGAAAGGCGCGCACGGCTTCGCGACCGTCATCAGCGTCGGCGCCGTCATCGGCCTGATCGCCGTGTCACTGATCTGCTACCGGTCCCAGAGCCGCGTCCTCATGGCGATGGCCCGCGACGGCCTGCTGCCCGCCGCGCTGGCCCGACTCGACCCCCGCTTCGGCACCCCGCGTTTCGGGCTGGCCGTGCTCGCCGTGGTCATGGGCGGGCTGGCCGCGTTCGTGAAGTTCACCGTCCTGGCGGAACTGGTGAACATCGGCACGCTGTTCGCGTTCGCGGCGGTGTCGGCCGCGGTCCTGGTCCTGCGCCGCACCGCCCCGGACCTGCCGCGCGCTTTCCGCACGCCGATGGTGCCCGCGATCCCGCTGGTGTCGCTGGCCGCTTGCGTCTACCTGATGCTGAACCTCCAGGTCGTCACCTGGATCGGCTTAGGCATCTGGACGGCGGCAGGCCTCGTCATCTATCTCGCCTACGGCCGCCGCCACAGCCACCTCGCCCGGTAGCCGCACCGTTTCTGGCCAAACGCACCCCGAATAGCGCGCTATTCGGGGTGCGTTTGACCAGAAACGGTGCGTTTGTCTATCCGCGTTCGGCGGCTTCCTGGACGGCGTGGGCTTGGGCGACTTGGGACGCGGTGTATCGGATGGTCAGGGCGAGCGCGAACGTGAGCAGCGCGCCCATCGCGCACAGGAACAGCGCGAGGTTGTAGCCGCTGTTGAGGGCGGCGAGCTCGTGTGCGTCCATGTCACTCGGCTTGCCGGTGGTGCCGCCGCGGGACAAGGTGCGCGAGACCACCATCGGGCTGATGAAGCCGAGCGCCAGCGCCGGGCCGAACGCCAGCAGCATCTGGCCGACCGCCGCCAGCGGGCCGACCGTGTCGACTTCGACGTCGACCAGCAGACACAGCGGGACCAACACCAGCACGACGCCGACACCGACGCCGATGGTCAAGAACAGCGCCGCCAACGTCGGATAGTGCACGCGGTCGCCCAGAGTCGAGCCGTACAGCAGGCCCGCCACCGTCACGGCCGCGCCCACCGTGATGAGCCAGCGCGGTGCGACCCGAGCCGCCAGCGCCGTGGTGGCGGTGCTGCCGACTCCCATGCCGACGGTGAACGGAATGAACGCCAGCCCGGCCCGCAGCGGCGAGTACCCCAGGATGTTCTGAACGTACTGCGCGCAGTACACCGTCATGCCGCCCATCACCGCGCTCGCGAGCAGGATCGCGGCGAAAATGACCAGCCGCTCCCGACTTTCGAACAGCGACCACGGCAGCAGCGGATTGTCCACGTGCCGCTCGGCGAAAACGAACACCACCAGCAGCGCCACTCCCCCCACGAGCGCCCCGATGATCGCCGGGTTCGCCCAGCCCATTTCGGGGCCCTCCAGGCCGCCGAACACCACCGCGGTCGTGCCGAGGGTAGCGAGCACCGCGCCCCGGACGTCGAGACTGAGCCGGTGGTGGGCGGTGTCGCGCAGACCGACCATCGCGCCGATCAGGATCAGCGCGCCGATCGGCACGTTGATCAGGAACACCCAGCGCCACCACAGGTCGGTCAGCGCGCCGCCGATCACCAGGCCGCCGATGGAGCCGATGCCGACCATCGAGCCGAAGATCGCGATGGCCTGGTTGCGCGCCTTGCCCGGCGCGAAGGTCGAGGCGACCAATGCCATGGCCGTGGGCGCCGCGAGCGCCGCGCCGACGCCTTGCAGCGCCCGGGCCGCGATGAGCATGCCCGGGTTGACCGCCAGGCCGCACAGCAGCGACGACACCGTGAACACCGCGACGCCGAGCAGGAACATCTGCTTGCGGCCGAAGGCGTCGCCGATGCGTCCGCCCAACAGCATCAGGCCGGCGTAGGCGAGCCCGTAGGCGGTGATCACCCAGTTCGCGCCCGCGCTCGACATGCCGAGCTGCTCCTGCAGGCGCGGCACCGCGAGAATCACCACGGTGCCGTCCAGCACCGTCATCAACTGCATGCCGCTGAGAACGAAGATCGCCAACCCGAACGCCCGAGTGCGGAGCGGATGCCCCGTCATCGCGGGAGCGGACCCGGGGCCGGGCGCAGTGTCGAGCATGGTGAGTCACCATAGCCGTGGCCGAGCGACCGACCGCGGCGGACCGCCTTACAGGTGCAACCCGCGCGCCCTGCCGTCACGGCGTCTCGAAAGCGGCCGTGGGCCCGACGACCACGATGGCGGGCGGACGGACGCCCTCGGCGCGCACGCGCTCCGCTACGTCGGCCAACGTGGCGCGCAGCACCCGCTGGGTGCGCAGCGTGCCTTCCTGGATGACGGTTGCGGGAGTGTCGGCGGGGCGGCCGCCCGCGCGCAGCGCCGCGGCGAACTGCTCGATGCGCTCGACGGCCATCAGCAGCACGAGGGTGCCGCGCAGCCGTGCGAGTGCGGGCCAGTCGATGAGCGAATCCGGATGGTCGGGTGCGACGTGACCGCTGACCACGACGAACTCGTGCGTCACGCCGCGGTGGGTGACGGGAATGCCCGCCGCGGCGGGCACTGAGATCGCGCTCGTGACGCCTGGCACCACGGTCACGGCGATGCCCGCGTCGGCACACGCCAGCACCTCCTCGAAACCGCGGCCGAACACATACGGGTCGCCGCCCTTGAGCCGGACCACGAACTTGCCCGCCTTAACGCCCTCGATCAGCGCGGTGTTGATCGCTTCCTGCGCCATCGCGCGGCCGTACGGGATTTTCGCCGCGTCGACGACCTCGACGTGCGGGCCGAGCTCGGCCAGCAGCTCCGGCGGCGCGAGCCGGTCCGCCACCACCAGGTCCGCCTTGGCCAGCAGCCTGCGCCCGCGCACGGTGATGAGATCGGGATCGCCCGGGCCGCCGCCGATCAGCGCCACGCCGGGGGCGACCGGCTCGGTGTCGGCCGTGACCACGCCGGACTGCAGCGCCTCCAGCAGGGCCGTGCGCACGGCGGCCGAGCGCCGGTGCCGCCCGCCCGCCAGGACGCCCACGGTCAATCCGTCGTAGCGGGCCGTCGCGGGCGTCACGGCGGTGCCGAGGCGGGCGCTGTCGGCGCGCACACAGAACACTCGCCGCCGCTCGGCCTCCGCGACGACGGCGGCGTTGGTCTCGGGCTCGTCGGTGCACGCGATGGCGTACCAGGCTCCGTCCAGGTCGCCCTCGGCATAGGCGCGCAGCTCCAGCCGCACCTGCCCGGCGTCGGCCATCGCCTCCACCGCGGGCGTGACGCTGCGACTGACCACCGTCACCTCGGCGCCGGAGGCGATCAGCAGCCCCAGCCGCCGCTGCGCCACGCTCCCGCCGCCCACCACGACCACCCGCCGCCCGTGCAGATCGAGCCCGACGAGGTAGCCGGCCTCGGCGCTCGCGCCGGAAGCGCGATGTTCGGTATCGGATGGTCTGTTCTGCACGACACGCAAGCGTACGTCACCTCCCGTCGTCCCGACCTCGCGCCCGAACCCCCACACCCGTATCGCGCGTCTACACCCGCAGCTGCGGGTGTAGACGCGCG
>JABFVX010000106.1 GCA_013362555.1 Mycobacteriaceae bacterium | reverse complement strand
TGGTCGCCGTGCTCGGCACCGAGTACGTCCAAGCCGAGCGAATCGACTGGGTCGGTCTCGCCTGCGCGGTGGCCATCGGCTGCTTCTCGTGCGCCGTCCTGGTCGCCAACAACCTGCGCGACATCCCGACCGACACGACGTCCGGCAAGACCACCCTCGCGGTCCGGCTCGGCGACCCCAGGACTCGGACCCTGCACCTGGCTCTCGTCGGCGTGCCTTTCGTGATGACACTGGCACTGGTCGCCCAGACCCCGTGGGCGTTGGCGGGCCTGCTGGCCGCACCGCTCGCGGTGCGCGCCAACACCCCGGTCCGCACCGGCGGCCACGGTCCCGCCCTCATCCCAGCCCTGCGCGACGCCGGACTGGCCATGCTGGTCTGGTCCCTCGCCACCGCGGCCGCCCTCTGGCTGAGCTGAACCCGCGCGGACCGGGGCAGGTCAGTCGCCGTCGGGGATGAGCATGCCGAGCACCCAGTTGACCAGGGTGATGATGACCGCGCCGAGAATGGCGGGCCAGAAGTCCTCGATGCGCAGGCCGTATTTGGTGCTCTCGGTGATCCAGGCCGTCAACTTCAGCATCAGGGCGTTGACCACCAAAAGGAACAGGCCGAGCGTCAGCACCACCAGCGGCAGCGACAGCAGCTTCACGAGCGGCTTGATCAATGCGTTGACCAACGCGAACACCACCGCAATGCCCAAGAGCACCAGAATGGTGTGCTGCGCGTCGTCGTAATCGCCGGTCGCGATTCGGATTCCGTCCACCCAGCGGGCGGCCAACCAGATCGCCACCATATTGATCGCCAAGCGTGCTATCGCCGTCATGGGCCCATGCTGTCACAACGCCTTCCCTCACGCGGCTTCGTCGAGCAGCACGTGCAGCCGCCTGCGCAGTTCGTCCGGGTCGACTCGGGTGGTGGCGATGACAGCCCGGCACGCGGCGTTGTCGGCGCGCAGAACGCCGAGCAGCAGGTGTTCGGCCGCGATCACCGAGTCCTTGTGCGCCAGCGCTTCTCGCAGCGAGAGCTCGATCGACTTCTTCGCGTCCTTGGTGAACGGCACGTAGACCCGCTTGCCGAACCACCCCCGCGACCGGTCCGACGGCGGCTGCCGGTCGAGCACGTCGGCGCCGAAGTTCGCGGCCAGGCTCTCCCGCACCGCGTCGAGGTCGATGCCGATCGCCTTCAGCGCCTCGGCGTCGTCGACGCCGAGGGCATCGCCGCGGTGCTGCTGCGCGACGCAGGCGCGGACGTCCGCGTGCCGCATTCCGACGTCGTCCAGCATGGCCCGCAGCCGCGGCTCGGGCCGCTGGAGCACGCCGAGCACGAGGTGTTCCGGCCCGACGGCCGGATGGCCGAGGTCCTTGGCTTCCTCTTGCGCCACGATCACCGCGACTCTGGCTTCTTTGGCGAACTTCTCGAACATCAGCTGATCCCGCCTTTGCGATTGTATTTCTGGTGGACCGCCTGCCTGCTCACCTCGAGCGCCTGGGCGATGTCCTGCCACGACCAGCCCTGTTTGCGGGCGTTGGCGACCTGGATCGACTCCAGCCGCTCGAGCAGCCTGCGCAACGCGAGCACAGCCCGCAGGCCCACCTTCGGGTCCGGGCTGCCCGCCGCGGCCGCCAGAGTCGTCGCTTCCGTCATGGTGTCAACCTACATTGACATCGCCCGTACGTCAATCTTCGTTGACAGCTTTCGCCCATCCTGGCATTTCGGTAACTTAACGGGAGTACCAGACGGGATGACGGAGGTAGCCGGGTGAACAGCATGCGGAGAGTTCTCGCCATTGCCGCTGCGGCGGTGCTGCTTTCGACCGGCGGCGCGGCCGTGGCGGCCGCCGTGCCGGTCCACGCGCCGACGCTGCGCGCGCCCGCGGGCGCGTTCCAGGAGCTGTACGTGCCCTCGACCATGGGTCCCGTCAAAATCCAGGTGCGCTGGGCAAAACGCGGCGGCAGCGCCGCGCTGTACGTACTCGACGGATTCCGGGCGCCCAACGACCACAGCCAGTGGCTCACCGACACCAACATCCTGCACCAATTCGCGAACGACGACGTGACCTTGGTGTTCCCGGTCGGCGGGCGCTCCAGCTTCTACACCGACTGGTACCGGCCCAGCCGGACCAACGGCCAGCGCACGACCTACCGCTGGGAAACGTTCCTCACTCGGGAACTTCCCGCGTTCCTCGCCGGTTACGGCGTCTCGCGCAGCAACAACGGCATCGTCGGAATCTCCATGGGCGGCAACGCCGCGTTGACGCTGGCGGGCCGGCACCGCAACCAGTTCCGGTTCGCGGGATCGTTCTCCGGTTTCGTCAACCCCACGTTCCCGGCCTGGGACACCGGCATGCGGCTGGCGATGTGGGACGAAGGCAACTTCAACCCGGACGACATGTGGGGTCCGCGCTCGGATCCCGCCTGGGCCCGCAACGACGCCACGGTGCAGGCCGCGGCCCTGCGCGGGCTGCCGGTCTACGTCACAGCGGGCAACGGTTCCCCCGGCGTGCTCGACCTGCAGTACGGCGCCGTCAACACCCTCAACGCCATGGGCTTGGAGACGATGGCGATGATCGCCGCCCAGCTGTTCCGCGACCGGGCCGTCGCCCTGCGCCTGCCTGCCCGCGTGGACATCCTCCCCGGCACCCACAACTGGCCGTACTGGCAGCTGGCGATGACCCGCGCCCACCCGATGATCCTGAACGCCCTCAACATCCGCTGATCTCTACACCCGCAGCTGCGGGTGTAGACGCGCGAACCGGGTGTAGAGATCAGTTCGGCCAGTCGCCGGTGGCGGCGAACTGTTCCAGGGCGGCGGCGGGAGCGGCCAGGTCGAGCGCTTGGGCGGCGACCCACTCGTCGTTGAAATAGGTGCCCGCATAGCGGTCGCCGCCGTCGCAGATGAGGGTGACCACGCTGCCTGTCCGGCCGCGCCGCAGCATCTCGGCGATCAGGCCGAACGCGCCCCAGGCGT
Source organism: Mycobacteriaceae bacterium (assembly GCA_013362555.1). Taxonomy (GTDB): domain Bacteria; phylum Actinomycetota; class Actinomycetes; order Mycobacteriales; family Mycobacteriaceae; genus JABFVX01. Next base: position 7,223 of record JABFVX010000106.1, on the reverse strand, counting down.
TGGTGCCGGTGGAGCCGCCGACGCGGCGGCCGAGGACGTCGCTGACATGCCTGCACGCCGCGATCGAGGCGGCGTCCGGCACCTGCACCATCCGGTCGATCACCTGGCCGACGAACGACGGCTCCACCCGCGGCCTGCCGATGCCCTCGATCCGCGACGGCATTCCCGTCTGGTAACCGGCGTCGGCGGTCTCGTAGCCGCCGTAGAACGCCGAATTCTCCGGGTCGACCACAGCCAGGCAGGTCGCGTGCCGCCGGTAGCGGATGTAGCGGCCGATCGTCGCGCTGGTGCCGCCGGTGCCTGCTCCCACCACCACCCACTCCGGCACGGGGTGGGCCTCCAGTTCCAACTGCGTGAAGATCGACTCGGCGATGTTGTTGTTGCCGCGCCAGTCGGTGGCCCGCTCGGCGTGAGTGAACTGGTCCATGAAGTGGCCGCCGGTTTCCGCGGCCACCCGCGCGGCCTCGGTGTACATGTCCGGCGGGCGCTGCACGAAGTGGCACCGGCCGCCGTGCGCCTCGATCAAGGCGATCTTCTGCGGACTCGTGCTCGCGGGCATCACGGCCACGAAGTCGAGTCCGAGCAGATTGGCGAAGTACGCCTCGCTGACCGCCGTCGACCCGGACGACGCCTCCACAATGGTCGTGTTCTCGTGCACCCAGCCGTTGCACAGCGCGTAGAGAAACAGCGACCGTGCCAGCCGGTGCTTCAGACTGCCGCTGATGTGGGTCGATTCGTCCTTGAGGTAAAGCTGGATGTTCCACGACTCCGGCAGCGGATACCGCAACAAGTGCGTGTCGGCGCTGCGCTGCGAATCGGCCTCGATCAGCCGGACCGCATTGTCCACCCAGGTGCGGTCCACGCCGTGGTGGCAATAGCTCACGGCTCGTCCCGGTCCGCCTGGGCATCCCCCCGGAGCCGAGCTCGCAGCTGGTCGCGGTCGGCCCGGCGGCGCTCGTCCACCGTCGCGATCCCGCCCGACACCCGCGCGCGCAGCCCCTTGAACAGCACCATCGCCAGCGGCAGCGCGATGATCAGCGCAAACAGCAGCGCCACCAGCAGCGGCACTTGCACCGAGACCAGTCGCCCAACGCCGACGATCAGCGCCGCGAGCGCCGCGACCAGGGCCAACCGCGCGGCGGTGTACAGGACGACATCGCGGGCCAGCCCGCGGCCAGAGGTTGGTTCGCTCACGGAAGGCCAGCTTAGCGGCGCCGGCCACCGCCCCGGACGACAGTCCGGATGACCGCGCGGCCCGCCCGCGAACGCCGCCATCCATATTGAGTGATCCGGTATTAAAAGGCTGAACGCGATTGTTTGACACAAAGGACGAAATGTCCCTTTTGTCCATTACTTCTACTTTACTTCCAATACATCATTCGAGTACCCGGGGGTAGCAATGGGACGATAGTCGTGTAGCCGTACAACTCCCTGCACGAAGCAACCGGAGGAGGACGAAAGAAATGACTGCATTCGCCGTTCGCGGCACCCAGGAGCCGCTGTTGACGCCGGGCCAGGTCGCTGCCATGTTCCACGTCGACCCCAAGACCGTGACTCGGTGGGCCCACGCAGGCAGGCTCGGTTCGCTGCGCACGCCGGGTGGCCACCGCCGGTTCAAGGAGTCGGAAGTGATGCGGCTGCTCCAGTCCCTCACGACTGAAGCCAACCCGAACCGCTGACGCGGACGATTCCTCTCCCGAGGTGCCCACAAGCCACCTCGGGATGAATCGTATTCGGACCCCGTCCTCCTCCGCCGGGAGTCTTCCTTCCTCCAGAATGACCCGTGACGTGCGCCCAGCGCACGTCACGGGGGCGGCCGCAAGCGGCGTAGGGTGCCGTCGAAATCGGTGAGCCACAGCACCCATCCGCGACCGTCCGGTCCGATGCGGACCGAACTCGGCCCGACCCAGCCCAGTCCGAGGCCGCTTGCGATCACGCAGGTTTGGCCGGTGCGGGCGTTGATCCGGTAGATGTTCCCGTCGACGTGCCCGGTCGCGAGGATGTCGCCCCGCTTGGTCACCGCGAGATCATCGGGGCCGGGCAGGATTCCGGGCAGTCGCGCCACCACGGTCCAGTGCCGGGGGTCGTCGAGCGGCACTCGCAGAATCTGGCCGGTCACGATATTGCTGGTGTAGATTGCCCGGTGGTCCTCGCTCAGTGCGATCCCGTCGCTGAACAGCGGCGGCGCCCACTCCCGGGCGGTGCGGTCCCCCGGGTGGAAGCGGGCGATGCCGGTCGGCGGACCCGCCTGGTCGCCGAATCCGGGCCGAGTCATGAGAAAGTCGCCGTCGGGGAGCCGCAGCAAGCCGTTCGGCCCCGCCAACCCCGTGACTACTCGCGTACGCACACCGGTGACGGTGTCGATCTTCCACAGCGCGCCGCCCTGCGGCCCCAGGGCCCCAAGGACATACAGCGCGGTACCGGAGAGCTGCATGCCGGTCGCCTGCACATCGGCAGGCGCGATCTCCCGGACCCGACCCTGCGCGTCGACGTGGTGGACGCCCTTCGCGAGCTCGCCGAAGTACACGCCGCCGTGCTCGTCCGGCGCGAGGTTCTCCAGCTCGCCCCGCCCGGCCAGCACGGTCTCCTGCCGCCAGGCCGGACCGCACGCGGTCTGCGCCCCGGCCTGCCCTCCCACCGCAAACCCGACCGCCCCCGCGGCAACGATCATGGCCGCCAACAGTGTTCGTGCACTCCCCATATACCCAACCCTAGCCCCAACCCTCACCAGAATGACCCGTGACGTGCGCTGGGCGCACGTCACGGGTCATTCTGGAGGGTTGTTAGTTGAGCCCGGCGTAGCTGTGGAGGCCGCTCACCACCATGTTGATGATGAACAGGTTGAAGAGCATGGCCGTGAAGGCCGCGACATTGATCCAGGCGGCCTTCGTGTCGCGCCATCCGGTGGTGGCGCGGGCGTGGAGGTAGGCGGCGTAGATGACCCAGGCTATGAAGGACACCGTCTCCTTCGGGTCCCAGCCCCAGAAGCGGCCCCACGCCGCCTCGGCCCAAATCGCGCCGAGGATGACGCCCGCACCGAAAATCGGGAAGCCGATGATGGTGGTGCGGTAGGCGATTCGGTCCAGCGTTGCGGCGTCGGGGAGCCTGCGGGCCAGGGCGCCGAGCGGTCCCGGGGCCTCCTGGCCTTCGGGTTGGCGCAGGCGCAGCAAGAACAGCAGACTGGCGACGCCCGCGACGAGGAAAACGCCGCTGCCGGTGCTGACCACGGTCACGTGGATCGGCAGCCAATACGACTGGAGCGCGGGTACCACCGGCGCGGCCTTCGCGTAAAGGACGGTCGCGGCCAGGAACAACAACACCAGCACCGGGGTAAGCAGAAAGACCCACATCGCGCGGAACTGCTGCCCGCGCAGGAAAATTCCGCCGACGAGCACCGCGGCCGCACAGGCCATCGTCACGAACTCGTACATGTTCCCGAGCGGGAATCGGTGCACGGCGAACCCGCGCAGCACAATCGAGGCCAGGTGCAGCGCAATGGCCACCACGAGCACCGACGCGCCCATGTTGCCGAGCCGCTCGGACAGCGGTGCGGTCTCGGCGTCCGGCTCCGACTCCGGCTCGGCGCCGGGCCCGCCGCCCGCGGCCACCAGCTCGCGCACCTCGGCGTCGGCGGATTTGCGGACCTGCCGGCCGGCGAACTGGCCGACCAGCAGCACCAGCGCCAGGAAGTAGACGGCGAACGCGGACCGGAACGCCAGGTCGCTGAACCCCGCCAAGGTCTGGTCAGTGTGCATCTGTGCTCTCCTCAGCGGTGATGCCTGCGATGAGCCGAGTCCGCAGCCGATCGAATTCGTCGCCCCAGCCCGCGTGGTCGGTGCGGGCGAGGCCACCCAACTCTACTACCGAGCGTCGTTCCTGGTCCCCGACCACCCGGATCCAGATCCGCCGCCTGCGGATCAGCAGCGATCCGAGCAGCCCGCCCATCATGGTGAGGGCACTGGCCAGCACCCAGCCCTGCGCCGGGTCGTGCGAGAACTGGAGATTCACGAACTGCTCCGCGCCGTCGAACGTGACCTTGACACCGTCTTTCAGCGTGGTGCTCTGCCCGGGCCGAAGGTTGACTCTGGCCTGTTTCGCGAGCCTGCCGGTCTCGACCAGCGCCGGATCCAGCGCGAACAGATTCTGCGGCTTGCCGCTGTCGAGCCCGGTGTCGCCGACGTAGACGTCCACGGCCACCGCCGGGTCGGTCATCGCCGGGTAGCTCGACGACAGCAGCGACCCGTGCAGGAAGGCGGTCGGCGCGAAGAGGCCCTCGATAGCGATCTGGTGTTTGCGACGCTCCGCGTCAGTCGAGTACATGCCGCCCGGCGGGTCGATCCGCAGCACGCCGCTGGACAGGAACGTGGTGGCGTCGTCCGGACGGAATTCGACGGTCTCCGTGCGGGTTCGGCCGTCCGGGAAAGTCACGGTGAACGTCGGGGCGTAACCGTGGCCCTGCAGGTAGATGCGGTCGCCGGAGACCCGCAGCGGGTGGTTCACCTGGAGAGTGTCCGGGCGCCAGGCGTTGCCCGCGAGATCCGCGCCTGCCTGGTAGTCGATGTGTGCGGTGAACATCTTGGCTTGGCCGCTGTCCAAGTAGTCGGCCGCGAAGTCCTTGACCCGCACGCAAACCGGGGTGAGGCCGGTGCCGTTCTGCACATTGCCCGCGCGGAACGAGTCGAAAGCAGCGGGCGAGGTGGAACAGATCCCGGGCCCGTTCGCGATCACCATCACGTTGCCCTCGTAGCCGAACAGCTTGCCCACCGCCAGCGCCACCAACAACCCCACCAGCGCCAAGTGGAATACCAAGTTGCCGACCTCGCGCAGATATCCCTTTTCCGCCGACAAGCTCAGCTGACCGTCGTCGCCGGTGCGCTCGGTGATTCGCCAGCCGCGCAGGCGCGCGCGGGCGTGGTCGAGCGTCTGGCGCGGGTCCGCGTCGACGGCGCCGGACCAGTGGTGCGGCAGCCGGGCGAGGTTGCGCGGCGCAGGCGCCGGCGGCGTGCGCAACGCGCGGTAGTGGTCCAGGCAGCGCGGCAGAATGCAGCCCACCAGCGAGATGAACAGCAGGACGTAGACGGCGGTGAACCAGAAGCTGCCGAACACGTCGAACAGCTCGAGCCGGTCCATCCACGGCCCCAGGGTGGGCCGCTTGGCGATGTATTCGGCGACCTTGGATTCGTTGAGGCTGCGCTGCGGCAGCAGGGCGCCGGGAATCGCGGCCAGCGCCAGCAGAAACAACAGCATCAGCGCGGTGCGCATGCTGGTGAGCCCGCGCCAGGTGTTGCGCACGAGCGCGGCGCCTCTGCCTACCGGGCTCCGGGCGGTCATATCGGAAGCTCCACGTTCGAGACGAAGGCGTCCCGGACCCAACCCACGAACAGGTCCCAGACACCGGTGACGAGGGCGATCCCGACAGCGACCAACAGCAGGCCGCCGAAGACCTGGATGGCGCGAGTGTTGCGGCGCAGCCAGCCCACCCAGCGCAGCGCGCCGGCAGAGCCGAACGCAAGGATCACGAACGGGAGCCCGAGCCCGAGGCAGTAGGCGACGATGAGCAGCACGCCGCGCGCGGCGGTGGCGCCTTGGGTGCCCGCGGCCACCGACATCACTCCGGCCAGGGTGGGCCCCAGGCACGGCGTCCACCCCAGCGCGAACACCGCCCCGAGCAGCGGCGCGCCGACCAGGCCCGCCAGCCTGCGCGGCTCCATCCGGGTGTCGCGCTGCAGCGCCGGGACGAACCCGACGAACACCAGCCCCATCAGGATCGTCACCACGCCGCCGACGCGCTGCAGCACTTCACGATTCACGCTCAGCGTCGACACGATGCCGAACACCGACGCGCTGGCGAGCACGAACACCACAGTGAAGCCGGCCACGAACAACGCGGCCGCGCCCACCACCCGCAGTCGCCCGGCCCGCGCCGACGTCTCGGCCTCGACGGCCGTCACCGGCGGCGCGGCGGCCCCCACGACGCCGGCGAGGTAGGACAGGTATCCCGGCACCAGCGGCACCACGCACGGCGACGCGAACGACACCAGCCCCGCCAGCAGACATGCGCCCACCGCCAGCGCCAGCGGACCCGACGCCGCCGCCTCCTGGAACGACGACCCGACACTCGCCTCGATCACCGACGCACTCCCACCGGATCGGATCCTCCGGAATGACCCGTGACGTGCGCCCAGCGCACTTCACGGGTCATTCTGGAGGCTTCGGGAGCGCGCGCAACACTCTCAGGCATGCGGGGAGTCCTCGGCGGCGACGCGTTTGACGACGGGTTCCAGATCGGTGACGGTGACGGCGCGCAGGAAGACGGCGGCGACACGGTGTTTGCGGTCGAGCACCAGCGTGGTGGGGATGACGCTGGTCGGGAACCGGCCGCCGAGGGCCACCAGGCTGCGCATGGCGGGGTCGTAGACGGACGGGTAGCTCACGTGATTGTCGAGGACGAAGTCGCGGGCCTTGTCGGGCGAAGTCTCGCGCACGTCGATGCCGAGGAACGCCACCCCCGAGTCCTTGGTGTGCTGGTAGACCGACTCCAGGTAGCCGACCTCGCCGCGGCACGGTCCGCACCACTGGCCCCAGAGGTTGAGCACCACGACCTTGCCGTCGAAGTCGTGGAGCGAGAGGACCTTCCGTGGCTCGGTCAGACTCGGCCCGCGCAGGTCGCCCACCGTCCCGCGGCTTGCGGGCGGGTCGTAGAAGATCTCCGTCTTGCCGCCAGGTGAGACGAACTGGAACGTGCCGCCCTGGGCGACCGCGTCCTTGCCGGTGGCGCAGGCCGCCGCCGCGGCGCCGAACAGCAGCACCGCCAACGCCGCGACCGCCTTCTTCACGCGCCGGTCACCGTGGGGTCGGAGCTGCCCGCGGGCTCGGAGTAGACGATGTCGACGAGGGTGTCGCCGCGATAGACCAGCGAGGTCAGCGAGGCCAGCGAGCACTGCCGGGCCCGCGGGTCGTGCCAGAGTCGCTTGCCCTCCAGGAAGCGGCGCAGCGTCCACACCGGCAGCTGGTGCGACACCAGCACCGCCTCGTGGCCCGCGGCCTCCGCCCGCGCCTTGTTGACCGCGGCCAGCATCCGGTGCGCGATCTGCAGGTACGGCTCGCCCCACGACGGGGTGAACGGATCGCGCAGCTTCCACCAGTGCCGGGGCTTGCGCAGTGCGCCGTCGCCCACCGAGACCCGCAGGCCTTCGAAGGTGTTGCCCGCCTCGATCAAGTCC